>NZ_JBIWNY010000004.1:325412-402111 GCF_044767465.1 Streptomyces sp. NPDC101237
GGGCGGCCTGCGGGGGTCCCCCGCGGGTGTGGGCCGGGGGGGGGCGGGGGGGGGCGGCGGGGGCCGCGGCCGGCGGGGTCCGGCGGCCCGCGCCCGGCCGGAGGTTCTCGGCTACGCGCAGCTGATGCCCACACAGACCGTGTTGAGCAGCGTCAGCAGGCCGACGCAGGCGCACGTGCCGGAGAACGACGCTCCGTCGAAGTCGACCGGGTCGGTCTCCGGAAGGGCGTGCAGGTGGGCCAGCAGCTCGAGGGTCTGGTTCTCCATGACAATCTCCTTCTCTGTGCGTCGGCGACAGGTGTTCCTGTCGCTCACCCCGGCTGCTGAACTGTCCAGTGCCGGGAGTCTGTGTGGCGGTTCCTCAGGAGGAACGCCAGGATTCCCGCGGACCCGTCGCTCCAGCTCGTCGAGACGTCCCCGTACTCGTTGGGGAAGACGACGTGGCTGCCGCGGTGGGCGCGTTCGGTGACGATGAGGCGGGCCAGTTCCCCGGCCGCCTCGCGGTGGACGGGATCCCCGGTGGCGTCGGCCATGTCGAGGAGGAAGTCGCCGTTTCCGGCGAGTCCGTGGCACTGGGCGAGGCCGGCTCGGGAGGCGCGCTCGACGACGGCGTGCGCGGCTCCGCGGGCGAGGTCGCCGTACCGGTCGTCGCCGGTCCGTTGCCACAGGCGGATCAGGAAGGACCCGATGCCGGCCGAACCGTGGCACCAGTAGGGGGCGGTGGGCGGGTCGGTGGCCTGGGCCGGCCACTGGACCGCCCGGCCCACCGTCTCGGCATGGGCCACCAGGTGCTCCCCCGCGGCCACGGCCAGCTCCAGGTGGTCCAGGCTGCCGGAGACGGCCGAGGCGGTGAGGAGGAAGCTGCCGATGCCGGCCGTTCCGTGGGCGAAGCCCAGGTAGCGTTTGCCCGCTTCCTCGGACACGGCTTCCGCGGGGACCGGCCAGCTCACGCCGGACGGCTCGGGCTGCGCGGCGGCGGCCAGCCGGTCGGCCGCGTCGACGACCAGAGCGGCCAGGCGGGGGTCGCCGGTGCGGTGCCACAGGTGGGCGGCTGCCAGTCCACTGCCCGCGGTGCCATGGGTGATGTCGTGGCTGGGGGTCGGCTCCGGCGGGGCCAGCGCCAGGGCCAGCGCGTGGTCGGTCAGTCTGCGGTCGGCGACGGCACGGCCGGCGTCGTACAGGGCCCAGGCGATGCCGCGGCCGCCGAAGTGCAGGCCGGGCCGGATGGACCGGGTGTCGGTGCGGGCGGCTATCCAGCCGCCGGCGGTGGAGATCAGCTCCGGCAGGCGCGGGTCTCCGGTGAGCTCGAAGTACCGTGTCAGGACCGCCAGTACACCTGCCGCGCCCTGCTGCACGGTGCAGGGGTCGGTCTCCCCCGCGAGGGTCGACACGGGCCACAGCCGGGGTTCGCCGGAGGGGGTGATCGTCTCGACGAGGTGGTTCACCATCCCGGCGACGGCGGCCTCGGTCCCGGCGTCCGGTTCGCTCGACCGCACCGGTCCGGGGGCGGGGCGGGGCGGCCGTGTCAGGTCGAGCCCCTGCAGGGCGTCCCGCGCTCTGTCGGGGTCCCAGCGTTCCTCGGGGTCGTCCTTCATCAGCCCGAGGATCATCTCCGGGAGGCCGTCGGGCAGGCGCAGCGTTCCCGCGCAGGCGGCCAGCCACTCCGCGAACCGCTCCTGTGCCGGTCTGGTGTCCGGGTCCTCGGGCAACAGGTTCGGCACCTTGCCGGCGAGCACGAAGCACATGGTCGCGCCGAGGCTGTAGTAGTCGGCGGTCCGGGACACCGGCGCGTCCAGCAGACGTTCCGGGGCGCTGAACCCGGGGGTGCCGACCCGGGTGGGGAGCGGCTTCTCGTCCTCCAGGGCGGCGAGCTCCAGGTCGATGAGGCGCAGCTCTCCGTCGGGGCGGACCATCACGTTGCCGGGGGTGAAGTCCCGCAGGACGCAGCCGCAGGCGTGGGCCGCCGCGACGAGGTCCACCAGGCGTTCGACCTGGTCGAGCGCGTCCGCCCGGTAGCGTTCGCTGCCGGCGTCGCGGAAGCGTTCGGCGACCCAGTTGCGCAGCGGGACGCCCGGCACCTCCTCCTGGGCGAGGAAGAGGTGGCCGCCCATCTCGAACGTCGCCAGCAGTTCCGGGGCCAGTCCGGTGTGCTTGAGTTTCTCCAGGGTCCGGGCCTCGGCGCGCAGCCAGTCGCGGACGTCGGCGCCGGACGCGTCGCCCTCCACGTGCGGTCTGGCCTCCTTGATCACCACGGGGGCGCCCGTGGTGACGTCGGTGCCCCGGTAGACACCGCCCTTGTTGGTGTGCCGGATCGCCTCCCGCACCGAGAACCGGCCGCCGAGCAGGACCGGGCGGCTCGCCGCCTTCTCCTGTTGCGGCGGGAGCGGTACCGAGGCGGGGAAGGGACTGACCGCCCAGGGCGGCGGGGCGTACTGCCCGGTGCGTTTGTCCTCCACCGGATTGCCGTCGGGGTCCTCGATGAACCAGACCAGCAGGCCCTGGTCGGACAGCCGGCGGCGGCCGACGAAGGCGCCGTAGCGGTAGTGCACGAGGCTCTGCGGGGCGTAGGGCTGGTCGGAGAGGATCCGCGGGCCGGCCAGTCCGGTCGTGGCCCGGTGCAGCTCCAGCGCCACCCGGGCGGCGTCGCCGTCGGAGGGCGGGTAAACGGTGATGAACTTGCCGGAGTTTCCGCGCGGAGTGGCACGGGTATTGAGCGCGCTCACCTGTTCCAGCGAGCGGACGAACTTGAATGCCGATTCCTCGGCCAACAGGACGTCCAGAGCCTTCGCGAGAACTTCGGGAGCGGAAGCAGCCGTCGCGGAGACATGTAGTTTCCAGCCTTGCCGGCGTCGAATTCCGGACTGCCGGGTGAGGCGGCACCACATGTCGTCGGTGTCGACCGTCCAGCGCGCTTCCGTACCTGTGGCCTGTAATCTCTCACGTAACAGATTCTCGAGGTCGACTTCAGTTGCGTGGCTCGTCATCCGCGTCCCTCTCAGCGGAAAAACCGCTGGTTGGAAATTCCTTCGGTAGGAAAAAATGTACTGCCGGCGCGGCCGCGAAATCCATCCTATTCCGCGAGCGCACGGTGTTGTTACGGCGGTGGATGGCGCAGTCCGGCGCAGTTGGAGGCGCGTGGCCGAAACGAGCCTGAAATACTTCGAATGTTCGACCTGATGGCGGTCGGAATTCGATCCGAATTAAAAGGGAGGCGACCACTTTTTTTCGAAAATGGCTCGACGTCGACAATGCAGCGGAACCACGGTTCCATCCCGGCCCCAGCTTTCCCACTCGTCGCCGTGCACCCGGCGAAAACGCCCGCGCGCTTTCCCGATCCGCGCCGGTGTCCGTCGCCGGTCCGGGCCCGTGGCCGAGTGAGCACGAGCCACAGCCGTGACGAAGGCGGCGACAACCGGCGCAGAGCGGCCGCCGTTCACCACCTCGCGCCGGGGCCGGGTGCGCTCAGGCGAAGGCCAGCGAGCGGAACGCGTCGCGGACGGGGACGAGGGAGCCGTAATCCCTGGTGTAGTACGGCGCGTTGGTGAGCAGGACCGCCCAGCGGCCCTGCCGGGGGGACAGCCAGACGGCGGCCGCACCGGAGCCGTGCGGCTCCCAGATGTCGTCGGCCCCCGCGGCCGCTCCCGGCGCCAGACGCCAGAACAGGCCGCCGGCCGGGGCGAGTTCGCCGGTCTGCACGCGCAGCGAGTCCTGGACCCAGGCCGCGCCGAATCCCGGTTGCGCCTCGCCCCGCCCCGGCTGGAGCAGGTGCCGGAGGAACGCCGCGAGGTCGGGAAGGACCGTGAACACCCCGGAGGCGCCGCACACCCCGCCGAGCAGACGCGCGGACGCGGCGAGCGCGGTGCCCCGCAGCCGGGTCCCGGTGTGCCGGTCCACCGCGGTCGGCGCGCAACGGTCCGCCACCTCCCGCGGCAGGGGACCGAAGCGGGTCCGTGTCATGCCGAGGGGCCGCCACACCTCGGTGTCCGCGAGAACGTCCAGGCCGCGGCCGGAGAATTCCTCCACGAGCCGGCCGAGGACGAGGGCGGCGCGCTCGGTGTACTCCACGGCCTGACCGGGCGGACGGCGCACGGCGTCGTGGAGGATGCCGTCGCGGATGTCCCGGGGATCGGTGCCGTACAGGCTCACCAGGCTGCCCCGGAGCGGGACGCCCGCCGTGTGGGTGAGCAGGTCGCGGGTGCTCACCCGGCCCAGCGGACGGCCGCGCACCTCGGTCCAGAAGTCGCCGAGGTGCACGTCGAGATCCAGTTCGCCGGCCTCGACGAGGCATCCGACGGACGACCACACCGCGAGGATCTCCGCGAGCCCTTCGACGTCGAAGACGGTGTCGTGCCGCATCGGTTCGTCGGCCCGGTCGGGATCCAGCACCCCCGGCGTGCCCAGGACCATGCTCCCCGAGCGGTCGCCGACGGCCCAGACGGCGCCCGGGCAGACCTTGTCACGGACGCCTTCCTCGACGGTCCGGCGGATGCGGTCGATGTCGAGCTCCAGGGCCATGGTCTCCCGATCTGTCCAGATTCATCCGTCTCCCGCCGCTCAGCGTAGTGAGACGGCCGGGAAGGACCCGGCTCCGCCACGGCGGCCCGACCACGCGGTTCGGAGCGGGTTCGCTGCCGCGAGGGGCGGGGGCGGGGTCGCCGCGTCGCTGGGCGGAACCCCCCGTCGGTGGGCGGGCGGCGCCACGTACGTGGCCAAGGGCCGCCCCGTAGCAGCGAGGGGCGGGACCGGTGCCGGCCGTCTCCGTGGGCGGCCGCGGTGCGTCGGTGGGGGCAGGGGCCGCCGACCGGCTGAGGTCGCGCCGCCAACCGGCGGGTTCTGGGAGGCGGCCGTCGGGCCGCGGCGCGACGGCGGGGTACGCATCGAACGAGGCCTGCGAGGAGCGGAGCGCACATGATCCGGGTGCTGGTGGTCGACGACGAGGCATTGATCCGTACGGGGTTCACGCACATCCTCGAATCAGCGGAGGACATCGAGGTGGTCGCGGCCGTGGACGGAGGTCAGGCCGTGCGCAGCGCGCGGGAGCTGCGCCCCGACGTCGTCCTCCTGGACATCCGGATGCCCGACGTGGACGGGCTCACCATCCTCGCCGAGCTCCGCCGGATGCCCGAGCCTCCGGTGGTCGCCATGCTCACCACTTTCGACACCGACGAGTACGTGGCGACCGCGCTGCGTTCGGGCGCCGCCGGATTCCTGCTCAAGGACACCGATCCCGAACAACTCCCCTACCTGGTGCGTGACCTGGCGGAGTCGGGGACCGTGCTGTCGTCCAAGGTCACGCGTCTGGTGGTGGGCGGGTTCCTCGACAACACCGTCCGTGAGCCGTCCGCCCTCCGGCTCACCGCCCGGCTCACCGAACGCGAGCGTGCCGTGCTCGTCCTGATGGCGGAGGGGCTCGCCAACAACGAGATCGGCGAACGGCTGCATCTGAGCACCGGGACCATCAAGGGCCATGTGACCAACGTGCTCGGCAAGCTCCGGGTGAGCACCCGCGTCCAGGCGGCCCTGATCGCCGAGCGCGCGGGGCTGCTGGCGTCCGCACAGTCCGAACAGTCCGAACAGGACGAGGGCGCGCGGTGAACCGCCGGAAGTCACGGGCCGTGCTCGCGGACGTCGCCGTCGTCGGAGCGGCGCTGGCCGACGCCTGGGCCCATGTCGACCTCACCGACCGGCCCACCACGGCCTGCGCGGTGGTCGGCGCCCTCGGCCTGGCGTTGCGTCACCGGATGCCGCTGACGGCGTTCCTCCTCGCCCTCCCCACCGGCCTGGTCACCGACTCGGTGGTCGCCCCCATGGTCGCGCTGTACACGCTGTCCTCCCTGAACCGTCACCGGCTCCTGCTGGGCGTCTGCGCGCTGCTCTACGCGATCATCGACTTCCTGCCCTGGCCGTGGTCGTCGCTGAACGCCACCGAGCTGTCCCAGACGAACAACGTGTTCCACCTCAGCTACACCCTGGCCACCGCCGCCGCTCCGGTCTTCCTGGGCCAGCTCGTCCAGGCCCGGCGCGAGCTGTCGCTGCGGATCGCCGACATCTCCGAGGCCCGCAGGCAGGAGCGGCTGCTGACCGCGCAGAGCGTGCTGGCCAAGGAACGCGCCCAGCTGGCGAGGGAGATGCACGACGTGGTCTCCCACCAGGTCAGTCTCATCGCCGTACAGGCCGGGGCGCTCCAGGTGGGCGGCCAGGACGCCGAGACGCGGCACGCCGCGGCCACCATCCGGCGGCTGAGCGTGCAGACCCTGGAGGAGCTGCGGCACATGGTCGGGGTCCTGCGGGCGTCGGGCAGCAGGCCCACCGAGCTGACCCCGCAGCCGTCGCTAGCCGATCTGGAGCACCTGCTGGAGGCCGGCGGTATCGAGGCGAAGCTGGAGATCGACCTGCCCGAGGAGCTGCCGCCCACGGTGCAGCGGGCCGTCTACCGGACGGTGCAGGAGGCGCTGACCAACGTCCGCAAGCACGCGCCCGGCGCCAGCGTGACCGTCCGTATCGGGCTCCGGGACGGCTCGCTGCGCGCCACGGTCACCAACACCGCACCCACCCGCAGCGCGCTCGTCCTGCCGAGCGCCCGCCACGGTCTGGCGGGACTGGCCCAGCGGGCAGAGCTCCTCGGCGGCACCGTCACCTCGGGCCCCACGGCCGAGGGCGGCTACGAGCTGCGGCTGGAGCTGCCCCACGAGCCGCAGCGCTGAACCCCCGCCCCGCCGCCGCTCCGCCCGGCCGGTTGGCGGGGTGGCTTCGGACACCTGGCGGATAGTGCCGGAGGGCGCCGGGCCCGAAGGTGGAAGGCACGGGGCTCGCCCCGTCGGCAGCCAGATCCGGCCAGGAAAGGGGTAGCTCTCATGTCGATCCACCTGACGCTTCTGTGCGCACCCGGCGGCGACGCCACCGTGGACCCGCTGCTCGGCGACGCCCACCTCAGCGAGCACGGCGTGAACCTGGCCGGCTATGCGCGAGCAGTGCTCTCTCCGCACCAGCCGGCCGTGCGGACCCCTTCGATCCGGTGTTCCGAGACGGCCGAGGCCATCGGCCTGGTGGCGTCGTCCGAGCCGCTGCTGCGCGATCTCGACGTGGGCAGCTGGCAGGGCCGCACGGTCCGTGACGTCGCCGCGACCGACCCCGACGGGTTCAGCGCCTGGCGCACGGACCCGGACGCCACCCCGCACGACGGGGAGTCCGTACGACAGCTCTGCCGCCGGGCGGCGGACTGGCTGAGCGGCGTGGCGCCGGACACCGGCCGCGCGGTGGCCATCGCCGAGGCGGCCGTCGTCCGGGCCGTGCTCGTCGGGGCCATGGCGGTGCCGGCGCGAGGCTTCTGGCACCTCACCGTGCCGCCGCTGAGCGCGTTCCTCCTCACCCGGCGGGACGACGGCTGGGACGTCCGGTTCGGCAGGCGGCGCCTGCGGACCGTACCGAGGCCGACCGCCCTCAGCTGGGGCTAGCGCGACGGTGAGCGCCGGTCCTCCCCGGTGAAGGGGAGGACCGGCGCTCACTCGATCCCGAGCGGTCCGATGCCCAGGTCCTCCCGCATGGCCTGCCGCATCCGCGCCACGGCGGCCCGCCGCCGCGCGATCAGGGGCGCCTCCTCGGGGGAGCCGACGGTCACTCCGCGGGCGTAGGCGTCGCGCAGGGCACGCAGCCCGTGGAATGCCTCGTTCCCCGCCGCCACGACCCGGGCCGGTCCCACGAGCCACAGGGCCTCGCTCGCCGTGTAGACGCCGCTGCCGCGCACGGCCTCCCGTACGGCCGCGTCCCGCGTGGAGGCGGTCACGTGATCGCCCAGCGCGACGGCCCGTATCTCCTCGCCGGCGGCCTTGAGGGCCGAGACGTACACCGTGTACGCCTCGCGCCGGATCTCCCACGCGTGTCTGTCCTCTTCGCGTCGCCAGCGGTTGCGGTCGGCGATCAGGGTGGCCGCGATCCCGATGGCGGCACCGGCCAGGGTGGAGAGCAGGGGCATCCAGTCCATGCGCCGCAGCCTGTCCGATCCGGCCCGCCGGCACCAGTGCCCCCCGCGGCCGGACGCGGCCGGGCCCGCACGGGCCGGGGTGCGCGGCCGACGGCCGCGTACGACCATGGACGCATGGCATATCCACTCGTCCCCCCTGGGGAGACTCCGCCGGCCGAAGGCTGTACGGCGGAGGCGCACGAGGAACGCGCGGACGGCGGCGCGTGGGAGCACCCGGGCCTGTGGCTGGGGCTGATCCTCATCGGCGTCGCGATCGTGGCCGCGTACTTCATCGCGCGGATCTTCCCGATGTGAGCCGTCGGCGGTTTCGGGCAGCCTCCCGCCGGAGTGCACCCGGCGAGGGGCCGCGGCGAGGTGCGGGCGCGCGGTCGGCCGGTGCGTGCGACGCGGTCCGCCGCGGTCCGCGGTGAGGTGCGCGGGCAGCGGTCTCGGGGTCTCGTCGCCGGGATGTCACGGCCCCGGTGCCGTGTCGCCGATTGCTGAGGGAGCCGTATGGACTCCACGCCGTCCCCCTCCCCTTCGTCCTCCTCGGCGTTCGACATGGTCAGCAGCGCCCTGGGGCGGTACGTCCCGCAGGCGCCCGCGCACGCCACGGGCCGGCCGCCGGCCGAGGACCTGCCGGAGTCCGGGCGCCAGGACCGGATCCTGGGCGTGGTCAACCTGGACAGGGACCTCAAGGTCATCCGCCTCAACCTGGACGCCCCGGTGTTCGCCGGTCTGGACGCCGTGCCCGGGAGCCCCTTCGTCGATCTGCTGCCGCCCGGGGACGTGCCGACGGTCACCCGGCGGCTGCGGCAGGTCCTGGAGACCGGTGAGGCGCATGTCGCGCGGATCCAGCGCCTGCGGCGCGACGACGGCTCGGATCTCGTGGTCTCACTGAGCATCCTGCCCGCGGCGGCGCCCCAGGAGGGGCTGACCGTCTCCTTGATCGCCATGGCCACGCGACTGCACCTGTACGCGGCCGAGACCGCGATCGGCACGTCCCTGGACATCGGCGAGACCGCGCAGTCGCTGGCGGAGTCCCTGCTGGCGTGGGGCGACGTGGCCGCCGTCGACCTCGACTTCACGGTGTGGACGGGCGAAGGGGTCACCGGGCAGGCGCACGGCCGCATCCGGCTGCGGCGGGCCGCCCTGGTGCCGGACCGGGTGTGGCCCGAGGGCTACGTGACACCGGGCGACGACCTGCCGGGCGACGCGAGCCGGCTGCTGGCGCAGGCGGTGCGGCGGGACGACACACCGCAGACCATCGTCATGCCGGACCGGAAGGCCGTCGAGCGGGTCCTCGGCAGCCCACACGTCATGCGCGCGCTGGTGCCGGGCGACCGGTCGGCCGGTGTGGCGTGCATTCCGCTGGTCCTGGACGGCTCGCCGCCCGTCGTGCTGGGCGTGGCCGAGGTCTGGCGGCGGGCCGACCGTCCCTTCCGCGACAGCGAACTGTTCGACCTGCAGGAACTGGTCGCCAGGACCGCCCACCACGTCGACCTGGCCCGGCAGCACCAGCGCGAGCACAAGCAGGTGCTGGCGCTGCAGCGCAGGCTGCTGCCCCGCGCCGGCGGCGACACGATCGAGGTCGCGAGCGTGTACCAGCCCGCGACGCCGGACAGCGCGGGCGTCGGCGGTGACTGGGTGAACAGCTTTCCGCTGCCGGACGGCCGGACCGCCCTGGTCGTCGGAGACGTCGTCGGGCACGGTCTGGGAGCCGCGGCCACCATGGGCCAGCTCAGCATGGAGGCCCGCGCTTTGCTGTCGGCGGGGCTGGCGCCGGACGAGGTGCTGGAACGCCTGGACGAGACCGTGACGCTGCTGGACGACGCGGACTCCGGGCTGGCGGCCGGCTACAGCGCCCTCGGGTCGACCTGCTGCATCGCTCTGTACGACCCGGTCAGCCACAGTCTGGCGCTGTCCAGCGCCGGGCACCTCCCCCCGGTCCTGGTCTCGCCGGACGGCCGGGCGAGCACGCTCGCGGTCCGTCCGCACCCCGGCCTCGGCGCCGAGTTCGCGCTGCGCGAGCCGTTCGCCGTGCACACCTTCGACGTACCGCCCGGTTCGCTGCTCGCCCTGTACACCGACGGTCTCGTGGAGGATCCGAGCGTGTCGATCGACGAGGGCATCGGCATGCTGGCGGACGCCGTGGCCGCGGTGCATCCCTGGGACGGTCTGCCGCAGGCGGCGCGGCAGGTCGTCGCCACGTTGGCTCCGCTGCGCGAGCGCGACGACGTGACGCTGCTGCTGGCGCGGATGATCGGCTACCGCAAGGGGGACACCGCGACCTGGCGGCTGCCCGCCCGCCGCGACGCTCCCGCCCGTGCCCGCGCGCACGTCCGCGCGCTGCTGCTGCGCTGGGGCACCCGGGACGGCACCCGGGACAACGCGGTGCTGCTCGCCAGCGAGCTGGTCACGAACGCCGTGCGCTTCGCCACCGGACCCGTCACGGTACGGCTGATCCGGTCCGGGCACGGCCTGCTGGTGGAGGTGGGCGACACCGGCAACGGCAGGCCCCGGCTGGGCCGCGGCGGTCTCTTCGACGACAGCGGCCGCGGTCTGCACGTCGTCCACGGGCTCACCACGCGCTGGGGGGTGCGGTGGACGGACGCCGGGAAGGTGGTGTGGGCGGAGGTGGCGAGGTGACGCGGGCACCGCGGCCGTCCCTCAGAGCCACTCCCCTTCCAGAGCGGTCGCGCTCAGCCCCGGCGCCGCCGCGTACAGGACCGTGCGGCTGCCCGGCTTCTGCCCCGCGCGGTGGGCCCGCCGCATGATGTCGAAGACGGCGGCGCCGCCGCGGTTGCCGGTGGTGTAGCTGTCCCGGCTGTGGGCGAGCAGTCCGGACGGCCAGGTGTCGGGCATCGTCTGCTCCATGTACTCCAGCACCCGGGTCCCGCCGGGGTGCGCGAGCAGGACGTCGGGGTGCCAGGAGCCGGGGTCGTCCTGGTGGCGCAGGCGCAGCCACTCCCACATCGCGGTCACCGTCTCCTGCACGGCGCGCGGTCCGCGCCGGTCCATCACGAAGTGGGTGCCGTCCGCCCGTGTGTCCAGGCGGTGCAGGTCCTGGGTGTCCGGCACGGTGTGGTGCCAGGCGGCGTCCAGCCGCAGCACCGACTGCTCCCTGCGGCGGCCCGTGACCACCGCGGCGACCGCGGTGTCCGCGAACAGCAGCCGGACGATCAGGGACTCCAGGGTGTCGTCCGCGGGCTGATAGGTCGTGCTCAGCGCCTCGGAGATCACGACCAGGACCACCCGGTCGGGATCCGCGGCCACGAGATCGGCGGCAAGCGCCAGGGAGCGGGTGCCCGCGATGCAGGCCCACTGCGTGGCGGGCAGCAGCAGCACGTCGTCGCGGAGCGAGAGCCGGTTGGACAGAGCGACGTCCAGACCGGGCAGCGCCGGGGTGGTGGAGTGACTGGTGATCAGGCAGTCGACGTCCGAGACGTCGAGACCGGCGGCCTGCAGGGCTCCGCGCGCCGCGCGCTCCCCGTAGGACTGCACCGCCTCCCAGGCCGGCGCGGTGCGCTCCTGGACGGTCTGCGGCGCGGGTATCGCCTGCAGTGCGGCGATCGCGCGGTCCACGTCCTGCTGGGCGAACCCCTCGCGGGCCAGCGCCTCTTGGGCCGGGCCGTTGCCGACGCCCCGCAGGCCGCCGCCCGCGCCGGGTGCGACGGCGGACTCCAGCGGGAGCATCCAGCCGCGGCTCGCTATGCCCGTGCCGGCCGCGATGCCGTCGATCCGCGGTGCCCATGGCGCATGCGGATGGCGGTCGTGCACCTCCGCCACGATCTGGCTGGTCTGCACGGTGTGCTCTCCCTGGATGACGGCGGGAGGACAGAGGTATGCGGCCATGATGAGACACCTTTCGAGCGAAAAGGGGTTAATGTCGCAAATGCCGTGCCCTGGGTCACCACGGAGGGGCACCCAAGAGGCCGGTCCCGGGCTCCACTTCGGGAGCCGAGCGCCGCGTCGAGCATGGCCGCCAAAAGGACATTTCCGCTGTGATGCAGACAACTCAGACCGGCATGGGTTGGCGTGACAAGTCACACACCCCCGCGGCGGCGGCCGTCACGGCCGCGTCCCGAGCCGCACCTGACCCGCCGTCAGCCGGGCCGAATGCCAGGCAATCCCCCGGTCGCGCGCCGGGCGTGGCGATAATCGGCACGTGAGCGGCGATGAGTCCACCGATGCGTCCCTGGGGCTGGCCACGCGGAGCACGACGCGCTGGCGCTCCTTCGTGCAGACCGAGACCGGCAGTGCCGTCCTCCTCCTCGGCGCCGTGTGCGTCGCCCTGCTCTGGGCCACCATCGACCTGCGCTCGTACGACGCGGTGTGGCAGGCCCGTTTCACGATCGGCTTCGACACGAAGCACCTGTCGCTGACCCTGCACGAGTGGATCAACGCCGGTCTGATGAGCCTGTTCTTCTTCGTCGTCGGCCTGGAGGCCCGGCACGAGTTCGACATGGGCGAACTGCGCGACCGCCGCTGGGTGCTGCTGAGCGCGGTGGCGGGTCTGGGCAGCATGGTCGTGCCGGCGCTGATCTACCTCGCCTTCAACGCCGGCCGCGACTCCGCGCACGGCTGGGGTACGGCGATGTCCACCGACACCGCGTTCGCGCTGGGCATCCTCGCCGTGCTCGGGTCACGGCTGCCGGCCTCCCTGCGCGCGTTCATCCTGTCCATCTCGGTCGTCGACGACCTGGTCGCGCTCCTGGTGATCGCGGTCTTCTACAGCGACGACATCCACCTGCCGGCGCTGCTGGTCGCGGTGGGCACCCTGCTGGTGATCACGCTGCTGCGGCTGGCCCGGGTCCGCAAGGGCCGGTACTGCGCCGTCCTGGCGGTGGTGGTGTGGGTGGCGCTGCACGAGGCCGGCGTCGACCCGGTGGTCACCGGGCTGGCGGTCGGCGCCCTGGTGGTGGCCTATCCGGCGCCGCGCGAGGACCTGGAACACGCCAGCCGCCTCTTCCGCCTGTTCCGGGAGCAGCCCACACCCGAGCTGCAGCGCTCGGCCGTGCGGGGCCTGACCGCGGCGATCTCCCCCAACGAGCGGCTGGAACAGAAGTTCCTGCCGTGGGTGAGCTTCGGCATCGTGCCGGTGTTCGCGCTGGCCAACGCCGGTATCGAACTGAGCGGTGCGAAACTGGCCGAGGCGTTCACCTCGCCCGTCACGCTGGGCATCGTGTGCGGCTGCGTAGCGGGCAAGGTGATCGGGCTCGTCGGGTCCATGGCGGCCGCGCGGCTGGTGTCCGGAGGGCGGCTGCGGCCCAATGTCGGCTGGGGCTCGGTCACCGCGGGCGGAGCGATCGCCGGAGCGGCCTTCACGGTGTCCCTGCTGATCGCCTCGCTGGCCTTCCAGGGCGAGGAACTGGACCAGGCGCGCATCGGCATCCTCGCCACCCTGGTCGGCGCCTTCGCGGCGAGCTGGGCGGTCACCGGCGTGATGAACCTGCTGCCCGCCGCCCGCCGGGCCCGTGCCCTGCTCGGCGACACCGATCCCCTCACCGACCTCGCGGTCGCCGTCGACGCGCGCCACGACCGGATCCGCGGCCCCGAACACGCGGCGGTCACCCTGGTGGAGTACGGCGACTTCGAGTGCCCCTACTGCGGCCAGGCCGAGGCGGTGGTGCGGGAGTTGCTGGGCACCGACGCGGACGTCAGGTACGTGTGGCGGCACCTGCCGCTGACCGACGTCCACCCGAATGCCCAACTGGCGGCGGAGGCGTCGGAGGCCGCGGCCCGCCAGGGCCGGTTCTGGGACATGCACGACCTGCTGCTGGACCGGCAGGACGCCCTCGGCGCCCGCGACCTGCTGCGCTACGCGCGGGAACTCGGGCTCGACGAGGAGCGGTTCCGCCGGGACCTGGAGCAGCACCGCGGTGCGCCCCGGATCGCGGAGGACGTGGACTCGGCGGACCTCAGCAGCGTCTCCGGCACTCCCACGTTCTTCATCAACGGCCGCCGCCACCACGGCGCCTACGACATCCAGAACCTGGAGACGGCCGTCGGCCTGGCCCGGCAGCGCGCGCTGGCGGAGCACGCCGGTGCCGGCCGGCCGGGCCCCGCGGCGGACTGAGCGGCCCGGGCCCTGGCCCGCCCGCGGCACGGCGGCCGGGCCGGGGCCGCGGCTGCGCCCGCGCGGGTGACTCCGCCGTACCCTCCGCGCGGCAGCCGGGACCGGCGGGCGGCCCTGAAGATCATCTGAGGGTGACGACCTCTCACGGCCCCCGCGCCGCGCACCCCGCACGCCGCACGGCGCTCTCCGCCGGGCTCGGTGCCCTCTCGCTGCTCTGCCTCGCGTCCCTGTCCGCCGCGCCGCCCGCCGCCGCGCACGCGGGGACCGTCCCGCGCGCGCCCCGGCCGATGACGGCCGCCGAGTCGCGCACGGCCGCGTACCTGGAATCCATCCGCCACGACCCCCGGCTGCTGCGCGGCTTCTTCCGGCACCTGCCCAAGGGCGGTGACCTGCACAACCACCTCTCCGGTGCGGTCAGGACCGAGTACCTCATCGAACTGGCCGCCGAGGACGGGCTGTGCATCGACACGGCCACGCTGACGGCCGTCGTACCGCCGTGCGGCTCGGGCACCCGTCCGGCCGCCGACGCCCGTACCGACCGCGACTTCCACGACGCGATCGTGCGCGCCTGGTCGATGCAGGACTTCCCGCCGGACCAGAACGGCCACGACCACTTCTTCGACACGTTCAACAAGTTCGGCGAGGTGCCCTGGCGCCACCGCGGCGAGCTGCTGGCCCAGGTCGCCGACGCGGACGCGGCGCAGAACCAGTTCTACCTGGAGACCATGGTGACCCCGGCCTCCGACGGCGCCAGGCAGCTGGCCGCCGAGGTCGGCTGGGACCCCGACCTGGCCGCGCTGCACGCCAAGCTCGTGGCCGGCGGCCGGCTCGACAAGGTCGTGACCGACGCCCGCAAGGAGGCCGACGACGGCGACGCCGCGTTCCGGACGGCCGCCCGCTGCGGCACCAGCCGCCCGCGCCCCGGCTGCGCGCTGACCGTGCGCTGGATCTCGCAGGTCAACCGCGGCAGCGCCCCGGAGCGCGTCTTCACTCAACTGGCCCTCGGTATGCGGCTGGCCGAGCGCGACTCCCGGTTCGTCGCCGTCAACCTCGTCCAGCCCGAGGACTGGGACAGCTCGCTGGCCGGCTACCGCCTTCAGATGCGCATGATCAACTACCTGCGCACCGTCTACCCCAAGGCCCATGTCACCCTGCACGCGGGCGAGTTGTGGCCCGGACTGGTCAAGCCCGAGGACCTGAGGTTCCACATCGCGGACGCCGTGAACGTGGCCGGCACCGAGCGGGTCGGCCACGGCGTCGACCTGGTCCACGAGGACGGCTGGCAGCAGACGGCCCGCACCATGGCCGCCCGCGAGATCGCCGTGGAGGTCCCCTTCAGCAGCAACGCCCAGATCCTCGGCGTCAGCGGCGCCGAGCACCCCTTCGAGACCTACCGCTCCTACGGGGTGCCGGTCGTGCTGGCCACCGACGACCCCGGCGTCTCCCGCATCGACATCACCCACGAGTACCAGTACGCCGCCCAGACCTACGGCCTGACCTACCCCGAGCTGAAGGACCTGGCCCGCGCCTCCCTGGAGTACGCGTTCCTGCCCGGCCGGAGCCTGTGGCGCGGCAACCCCACCCGCGACGGCTACCACGCGGCGACCGCCTGCGCCGGCCAGCTGCCCGGCAGCGGCCGTACCCCGACCACGGAGTGCCGCCGGCTCCTGGACACCAACGCCAAGGCCGCGGTCCAGTGGCGACAGGAAGCCGCCTACGCCACCTTTGAGAGGTGAGTCCAGAAGTTCCCAATTCCGGCTGACCAGGTGTCGGGCGGCGCACTGCGGGTCATCCGTGTGCCGCCCGGACCGACCAGGACGAAGGGGTGCAGGCGGCACCGTGCTCACCGCGTTCATCAATGCCTTCAAGACACCCGACCTGCGGAAGAAACTGCTCTTCACGCTGGGCATGATCGTGCTCTACCGGGTCGGCACGCATGTCCCGATCCCCGGCGTCAACTACCGGGCCGTCCAGGCGTGCGTGACCGAGGCGTCCGGCAACCAGGGCCTGTTCGGGCTGGTCAACCTCTTCAGCGGCGGTGCGCTGCTCCAGATCACGATCTTCGCGCTCGGCATCCTGCCCTACATCACGGCCAGCATCATCCTCCAGCTGCTGACCGTGGTCATCCCGCGCCTGGAGGCGATGAAAAAGGAGGGCCAGGCGGGCACCACGAAGATCACGCAGTACACGCGGTACCTGACGGTGGCCCTCGCCGTCCTGCAGGGCACCGGCCTGGTCGCCACCGCCCGCAGCGGCGCCCTGTTCTCCGGCTGCTCGGTCGCCGCCGGCATCATTCCGGACCGGTCGATCTTCACCACCGTCACGATGGTGATCTGCATGACCGCCGGCACCGCCCTGGTCATGTGGCTCGGCGAGCTGATCACCGACCGCGGCATCGGCAACGGCATGTCGATCCTGATGTTCATCTCGATCGCCGCCTCCTTCCCGTCCGCGCTGTGGGCCATCAAGAAGCAGGGCACGCTCGCGGGCGGCTGGATCGAGTTCGGTTCCGTCATCGTCGTCGGTCTCGCCATGGTCGGCCTGGTGGTCTTCGTCGAGCAGGCCCAGCGCCGGATCCCGGTCCAGTACGCCAAGCGCATGATCGGCCGCCGGGCCTACGGCGGCACCTCGACCTACATCCCGGTGAAGGTGAACCAGGCGGGCGTCATCCCGGTCATCTTCGCCTCCTCGCTGCTGTCGATCCCGGCCCTGGTCGCCCAGTTCTCCGGCGGGGACTCGGTCTGGAAGCGGTGGATCGCGCAGAACCTCACCAAGGGCGACCACCCGGTCTACATCGTGCTGTACTTCCTGCTCATCGTGTTCTTCGCGTTCTTCTACGTCTCCATCTCCTTCAACCCGGAGGACGTCGCGGACAACATGAAGCAGTACGGCGGCTTCATCCCGGGCATCAGGGCCGGGCGGCCGACGGCGCGGTACCTGTCGTACGTGCTCAACCGGATCACCTGGCCGGGCTCGCTGTACCTGGGTGTGATCGCCCTGGTGCCGACCATCGCGCTGGTCGGGTTCGGGGCGAGCCAGAACTTCCCGTTCGGCGGCACCAGCATCCTGATCATCGTGGGTGTCGGCCTGGAGACGGTGAAGCAGATCGAGAGCCAGCTCCAGCAGCGCCACTACGAGGGCTTCCTGCGCTGACCCAAACTTCAACATAGTCGGTAAAATCGGTACAGCCTGATCAGAGCGCGACGTCCGTCGTCCCGTCCCCGAAGGAGCGGCCATGGGTGGGCCCGAACCGATCAGCGCCGAGGGCCGTCGCGCGCTGGAGCAGCAGCTGGCCGATCTCCACACCGAGCGGCGGGACGTCGCCGCGACGCTGGTCGGCGACGACGCGCCCGGCGACCACGCGGACCAGGCAGACGAGTTGCAGCGCGCCGACGACCTGCGGCGCCTGGACGCCCGTATCGAGGACATCACACTACGGCTGCACCAGGCGGCCGTAGCCCGGCCCGCCCCCGCGGGCGAGGTGGGCGTCGGCAGCAAGGTGACCGTCCGGTTCGCGGACGGCACGGTGCAGAGCGTCGCCATCGGCGAGATCGCCTCGGCGGCCGACGAGAACCTGGTGACCGAGGACAGTCCGCTCGGGCGCGCGCTGCTGGGGCACCGGGTCGGCGACACCGTCAGCTTCGAGACACCGCAGGGCGTCACGGACGCCACCGTGGTCTCGCTGGACGGCCCCTGACCCAAAACGGCACACCGGGTCCCGGATCAGGGGCCCGGTCTCACTCCTCCGGACCCGCGTCCGGGGTGACGGGGGCCGGCAGGTCGCCCGGTGGGGCCGGTTCCGGGTGCCGGCCGGACGGCGGCCTGCGGCGCGGTGAGGCGGCCCGGTTCAGCAGGGAGACGTACCCGGCGGACAGGCGGCGCAGCGCCTCGACGACCCGGGCCGGGGTGTGCGCGCGGAGGTGGCGGCGGGCTCGGATGTGGGCGCGGTCCACGGCCAGTTGGGCCTTGGCGCCCGCCTCGGTGGGGCCGAGGTCGTCGGTGAGGGATATTTCCAGACCGCCGTTGTACGGCGCGGTCAGGTTGTACAGGAAGGTGGTCAGGGCGGCCAGACACGAGCCGAGCACGACTTCGAGGACGATCACGCTGAAGGCGATGGTCAGGAACGTGCTCAGCCGGGGCAGGGCGTCCGGCGCGAGGAGGGCGGCCAGGCCCCAGGCGGCGACCGAGGCGACGACGGTGAGGATGCCGAGGCCTCCGAGGAGCAGGAAGCTCATCACCGTGACGGACCTGGGTCCCGCCTCGGATATGCGCATCCGCATGGTCCGAGGGCGGCGGGAACCACCTCGTGCGGGGCGCGGCGGAAGCGCGGCGTGGGCGGTGGACGGAGCCGGGCCGGGCGCCTCGCCGGACCGCGCCTCGCCGGACCGCGCCTCGCCGGACTGCGGGTCGTCGGACTGCGGGTCGTCGGCGCCGGTGGGGAGTGCGGGAGCGGGCCGGGAGGCGGGACCGACAGGGGCGGTGCCGTCCTCGGCGGGCTCGGCTGTTCGGGTGGGCTCGGCCGGTGCGGCGGCCTCGGCAGGTGTGCGGGGTGTCCGTGCGGAGCCGCCGCGCCGGAGGCGCCCCTGGCCCTCCTGGCGGTGCGCGGCGCGGACGGCCGCGTTCTCGTCGCCGGTGCGCTTGCCCTGTGCCGCGTTTCCCGGACCGGCGGCCGACCGGGACCCGTCCGGGGTGCCGACGCCGTCGTCGAGCCGGGGCGTCACCCGCTTGCGGGAGGTGTGACGGGTCCTGCGCCTGGCGCGACTCATGCGCGTCTCCCTGGGTGGCCTCGCGGTCCCACAGGGCTCTTGCGCATCGGACGGGCCCGCGTCGACCGCCCGGCGGCCGGTGGGGGCCTGCTGGTCGTTGCCTTCGACGGTATGGGCTCCGACCCGAGCCCGCATTCCCGGCGGCGCACCCGGGGCACTCCGAAGGGCGAGGAGGCCGGCGACGGCGGGCGGGGTCGCCGGCCGTCGCCTCAGGCGCTGTGGACGCCGACCTCGTACAGGGAGTAGCCCCACGCGGTGCCGCGGGCGAGGCCGTGGACCCGGACGTAGCGGGCCGGGGTGGCGGTGAACCGGGCCGTGTCCAGGCCTCCGTCGCCGGCGGCGGTGGACCAGGCGGTGCTCCAGTTCGTGCCGTCGGCGGACAGCTCGATGCGGTACGAACGGCCGTAGGCGCGCTCCCAGTCCAGCGTCACCCGGGAGACCAGGTGGGTGGAGCCCAGGTCGACCTGCCACCACTGGTCGTCGCTCCAGTCGCTGGCCCAGCGCGTGGTGCCGTCGCCGTCGACGGCACGGTCCGGCCGGTAGCTGGTGAAGGGATTCCACTCGGAGGAACCGGCGCTCGCCGGCCGCCCCGCGGCGAGGTTCACCGAGGCCTGGTGGCGTTCGGTGGCCCCCCAGGTGCCGAGGTAGGACTCGGCGCCGCGGAACAGGTCGTCCACCACGCCCTGGCCGCCGACCCGCCGGATGTCCTCGATCCAGTCGGGGACCATGCCGACATGGGCCGCGCCGTCGGTGTTGATGTCGAAGGTGCGCTCGCCGGAGGTCTGCCGGTCGACGAGGGAGCCGCCGTCGACGCTCCGGAAGGGGTACGTCACCTTGTTCGCGGTGTCGGCGCCCCGTGGTGCGGGGTGGTCGCCGATGCCGTTGAAGTCGGTGCCGAAGCCGTAGCCGACGCCGTACCGCTCGCGCAGCGCCCTGGTCCGTGCGGCTTCGGCGACGAACCCCTCGGAGCCGTGCATGTACTGGGCCACGAAGCCGCCGAGGGCGTAGACGCGGCCGGTCCAGTCCAGGTCCATCCAGCTGTGCGAGGAGATCACGCCCGGGTAGGACGCGGACTCCAGGATGTCCAGCGCCTGGCCTACGGCTTTGACGCCCATGTGGTCGATCTCCAGCATCATCTTGCGTTTCATCATGCCGCGGACCGCGTACTCGCCCAGGTCGGTGAGCCCGCGCCGGTTGCACCGGGCGTCCGCGTCGTACACGGGGACGGCCGTGCCCGCGGGGAGGTCGGCCTCGGCTGCCGACGCGGCGTTGCCGATCGGGTTGTCGTGCTGGGGGCCGGCGCACTTCTCGGTCTGCCAGAAGGTGCCGGTGGACAGGAACTGGCCGACGTTGATGGCCGTTCCGAGGCCGCCGGAGTCGAAGCGGACGCCGCACAGGGCGTTGTCGAACTTGTGGCACAGGAACATGGAGCGCACCCCGAGCGCGTACAGCTCGTCGAGCCCCTTGTCGATGTCCGCCTTGCCGCACTGCGGGACGTCGAGGATCTGCTTGCAGCCGAAGGGTTCGGAGGTCTCCACGCCGAGCACGACGGCCAGCTTGCCCTGCTCGACGACCGATCGTGCCTGCGCGCTGTCGGTGACGATCCGGAACCAGCCCTTGCCGGGGCCGCCGTACATCCGGTCGATGTACGCCTGGAGGTCCCAGGTCATCCTCGCCTGCAGCCGGATCGAGGTCATCTCGTCGCAGCCGCGGTCCTTGAAGGGGTAGACCGAGCAGATCATCCCGTTGGTGACCAGGTCGTCGACGAGCACCCGCTGGCCGCCGCGCCAGGCGCGCTCCATCCAGGCGTAGTAGTCGGCCTGATGGGTCATCGAGTCGTACGCCGGCCAGTCGGTGAACGTCGGCCAGCCGGCCGGGTCGTGCCTGCCGTCCCCGCCGTGGGTGATGTAGTCGAAGAGCGCGAGCGAGCCGTCGGGGTGGTGCTCGGGGCAGTCCTTGAGGGCGTCGGCGACGCCCGCCTCGGAGAAGGCCTTGCCGCAGATCAGGCGGCCGCCGAAGGCCTCGTTGCCGAACAGGTGGTTGTGCGCGTCGACGAACCCGCGGACCTCGCCCGTCGCGGTGGTGCCGGTGAACGGTTCACCGGTGATTCCGATGCCGACGTCCGGGGCGGGCCGTGCGGCCGGGGTCCACCAGTCGCCGCCGGCCGCCGAACTCGGGGTGGGCCCGAGGACCACGGCCAGCACCAGGAGCAGCAACGACATCACCGTGACGTTTCTGCGGCGGCGGAACGAGCGTCGAGTCTGCGTCACGGCCCCATCCCTCGGTCGGCGGGAAGGCGCGGTTGGCGAACCCTTGAGGTTGTCATGACCCGCGCAATACCTCGGACGAGGATGGAGCCGGCCGGCTACCGAGTCAAGGGCCGGGAACGCCCGACCTGCCGGCTCAACCGCGCGCCTGGCGTGCCCAGTCGCCGAGGACGGGCACACAGGTGCGCGCGAAGTGCTCGTAGTCGGCCGGGGTGTTGTAGACATGGGCGGACACGCGCAGGTAGCCGACGCCGCCGAAGCTCGTGAAGGCGGCCTCGACGGCCAGTTCGCGGGCCGCCCGGTCGCGCAGCGCGTCGGCCTCGATCCGGGTGCGCCCGAGGCCGTCGGGCAGCCGCACCAGACGCATCCCGGGGACCGGCATCCCGACCTCGACCCGGCTGTCGTCACCGGTGAGCGGCGCGAACGCGGCACCGATGACCTCGGCGGCGTGGTCCGCCAGCTGGTCCATGTACCGGCGGGCGGCGGACCAGCCCCAGGTGCGCTCCACGAAGTCGAGGGACGTGGGCGCGGCCAGGTAGGAGGTGGCGTCCAGCGTGCCCTGGTGGTCGAAGCGCGTGGGATAGGGCTCGCCTGCACCCCACGAGTCGATCAGCGGGTGGAGCAGGTCCCGCAGCGGTCCGCGGGCGACGAGGGCCGCGGTGCCGCGCGGCGCGCACCCCCACTTGTGGAAGTTGCCGGTCCAGAAATCGTAGGTGGCGCCGTCGAGCGGCGCGGCGAGCAGACCGGGGGCGTGGGCGCCGTCCACGAGCACCGGTACGCCTCGCCGGCGCGCCTCCGCGCCGATGCGCTCGACCGGCAGCCGGCGGGCGGTCGCCGAGGTGATCTGGTCCACCACCACGAGATCGGTGGCTTCCCCGATCTCGGCGGCCACCGCCTCGTACGCCTCGTCCGCGTCCGCGCCGAGCGGCACCCGCGCCGTGCGGACCCGGCCGCCCCAGCGGCGGGCCAGCCGCTCGGCTCCCATGGTGACGGCCCCGTAGCCGTGGTCGGTGACGACGATCTCCCCGCCGCGGCGGCGCGGGAGCGCGTGGTAGACCACGCTGGCGCCGGCGCTGGCGTTCGGCACCAGGGCGAGGTCACCGGCGTCGACGCGGAGGAAGGCGGCGAGCTCGGCGCGGGTGGCGGCGAGGCGTCCGGGCAGCTCCGGGAACCACACCACCGGCGCGCGTTCCATCTCGGCGCGCAGCGCGGCCTGCCGCTCCTGCGCCACCAGCGGAACGGCACCGAAAGAACCGTGGTTCAGGTGGGCCAGCGCCGGGTCCAGGGACCAGGCGTCGGCGGCGGGTGCGCCGTCGGGCAGCGGCAGCGGGCGCGGCGCGACGGCCACCTCGGTCTCACTCACGTCAGGAAGCCTCCGGGAACAGGACGATCACCCGGCATCCTGACACGGCGGCGGCCGCCGCCCGAGGCCGGGTCGTCGCCCGCCCCCGGCCCGCCGCACTCAGTCCACGGGCCAGGTGTGCGCGGCCGCGTTGAGGTGCATGTAGTCCATGTAGGCGGTGGTCATCCGGCGCAGCGCCTCCCTGCGGTCGGAGACGCCGCCCCGCTCCAGGTGGTGGACCGTCTCGGCCTGCCACAGGGCTCCGTTGCGGGCGTTCACGCAGCGCTGCTCGACGATGCCCAGCATGGGCTCGCGCCAGGAGGCGTCCAGGCCGGCCAGCTCCAGGCCCCGGTGCGCGAGCGGCAGCAGCCGCCTGAGCACCAGCTCGGTGACCGGCACCTCGCCCACTCCCGGCCAGTACAGCCGGGCGTCGATGCCGTCCCGGGCCGCCGCGTGCAGGTTCTCCTCGGCGACCGCGAAGGACATCCGCGACCAGACCGGCCGGTCCTCGTCCACGAGGGCGCGGGTCAGGCCGTAGTACAGGGCGGCGTTGGCGATGATGTCGGCCACGGTCGGACCGGCGGGCAGCACGCGGTTCTCGATGCGCAGGTGGGGCCCGCTCTCGGTGACGGCGTACACGGGGCGGTTCCACCGGTAGATCGTGCCGTTGTGCAGCGTGAGCTCGCCGAGCTGCGGCACGCCGCCCGCGTCCAGGACCCGCCGCGGGTCCTCGTCGTCGCACAGCGGCAGCAGGGCCGGGAAGTAGCGCACGTTCTCCTCGAACAGGTCGAAGACGCTGGTGATCCACCGCTCTCCGAACCACACCCGCGGCCGCACCCCCTGCGCCTTGATCTCCTCGGGACGGGTGTCGGTGGCCTGCTCGAACAGCGGGATCCGGGTCTCGCGCCACAGTTCCCTGCCGAAGAGGAACGGCGAGTTGGCGGCGAGGGCGATCTGCACGCCGGCGATCGCCTGCGCCGCGTTCCAGTAGGACGCGAAGTCCTTCGGGTCCACCTGCAGGTGGAACTGCGTACTGGTGCAGGCGGCCTCGGGGGTGATGGCGTCGGCGTACATCGACAGGCGTTCCACGCCTTCGAGGCGGATCCGCAGGTCCTCGCCGCGGGCCGCGAAGATCTGCTCGTTCAGCAGCCGGTAGCGCGGATCCCCGGACAGGGCGGTCTCGCCCACGTCGGGCTCGCCCAGCGTGGGCAGGATCCCGATCATGATGAGGTGGGCGCCCACCGTCGCGGCGCGGTCCTCGGCGTGGTTGAGCGCGTCGCGGATCGTCTGTTCCCAGGCGCCGGGTCCGCCGGAGGTCAGCTCCCGGGGCGGGATGTCGATCTCCAGGTTGAACCGGCCCAGCTCGCTGGACCAGGCCGGGTCGGCGATCGCCCGGAGCACCTCGGTGTTGCGCATCGCCGGCAGCCCGGCGTCGTCGACGAGGTTGAGTTCGATCTCCATGCCGACCTGCGGGCGCTCGCTCTCGAAGCCCGACCCGCGCAGCATCTGCGCCAGTACGTCGAGACAGGTGTGCATCTTCTCGCGGTACCGGCGCCGGTCCTCCCGTGTGAACACCCGGGCCGGCACATCACGTCCCATCGGGCCCTCCCGGGTCCTCTCGGCGGATGCCTGCCGTCCCAGCGTCGCACCTACCGGGCGACCCGGACACTCGCGACGCCCGCGCCCACGGGGTGCGGGCGACCGCTCCGCCCGGAGCGACCGGCCGGAACGGCAGGCGATGACCGGCGCAAACGCTCCGGCCCACACCGCCGGACCGATCCGGATCGGCCTGCCGAAACGGTGGGAAGCGACCCGTCGCATCGGACCGAATCTCCGCGCCAGAACAGTCCGAAGTCACCCGTCGACACGACCCGAACCAGCCCGAACGGCCCCAGACCACCCGCTGACACGGCCCCAACCAGCCCGAACGGCCCGAGACCACCCGTCGACACGGCCCCAACCAACCGGCTGGGAACGCTCGAATGCCGCCCGCCCAGCGGCCCCGATCGCCCCCCGAAGCCCCCGGAAATGGCCCGTCCGGCGGTCCGGCCGCACCTGCCCGAGCGGTCTCGGGCGAGGCGTCGGATCGGCCCGCTTCGCAGCCCGCGCGTGATTGGCATGGACCTGTTCATGATCCCCCGCTAGAGTCTGCCGCGCACGTCTGAGAGCGCTCTCACCGGTCTGCTGTTCCACCCCCACACCGCCGGAACGACGAAGGGCCACTCCCTTGAGACGCACCACAGCCATGCGCTCCGCCCTGTCCGCGCTGCTGCTGCTCGGCACCTGGGCGACCGCGAACACCCTGCCCGCCTCCGCCGCGGACGCCCCGGCGCATTCCGCCCAGGCACCGGCATCCGCCGCCCTCGTCTCCGCCATGGAGCACGACCTGGGCCTGACCAGGGCACAGGCCGAGAGCCGCCTGGCCGCAGAGAAGACGGCGACCGCCGTCGAACGCAAGGCGAAGCGGGCCGCCGGGTCCTCGTACGGCGGATCCTGGTTCGACGCCGCGAGCGGCACCCTCACCGTGGCCGTCACCCGTGGCGCGGACACCGACGCGGTCCGCGCGACCGGCGCGGCCGTCCGCCTGGTCGCGCACAGTGCGCGCGAGCTAGACGCGGCGAAGGCCCGCGTCGACGCCCTGCACGCCCCCACCGGGATCGCGAGCTGGTACGTCGACCCCAGGGCCGGCGCCGTCGTCGTGAACGTCGTCCGCGCGCACCGCGCCGACAACGATGTCCGGGCCTTCCTGACCCGGGCCCGCGCGTCCGGACCCGTCGTGGTGCGCGAGACCGCGCGCACGCCGAGCACCCTCGCCGCCGGAACCGTCGGCGGTGACCCGTACTACACGGGCAACGTCCGCTGCTCCATCGGCTTCTCCGTGTACGGCGGTTTCGTCTCCGCCGGGCACTGCGGTCAGCCGGGTGCCGCCGTGTACGGCTGGGACGGCTCCTACGTAGGCACCTTCCAGGGCTCCTCCTTCCCGGACAACGACTACTCCTGGGTGAACGTGGGCAGCGGCTGGTGGACCGTACCGGTGGTGCTGGGCTGGGGCACGGTCTCCGACCAGCTCGTGCGCGGTTCCGCCGAGGCACCCGTCGGCGCGTCCATCTGCCGTTCGGGCTCCACCTCGCACTGGCACTGCGGCACCGTCCTGGCCAAGAACGAGACGGTCAACTACAGCCAGGGGGCGGTCAACCAGCTCACCAAGACGAGCGTGTGCGCCGAACCCGGCGACTCCGGCGGCTCCTTCATCAGCGGCGACCAGGCACAGGGCGTCACCTCCGGCGGCTGGGGCAACTGCGGCTCCGGCGGCGAGACCTGGTACCAGCCGGTCAACGAGATCCTCAACAGGTACGGCCTGACGCTCCACACGGCCTGATCCCGGCGCCGGGTGCGTGACGCGCAACCGGCGCGGGCACGTCGGCCATTCGGCCGGCCGTCCGCGCCGGTCCGCGTCGCGCACCGCGGACGGGCCCACCGGGACCCGCCGAGGACTTGGCGGGCCGTCACCGGCGTGTACCCGGGCCGGTCCGGGTACCCGCAGGGCCTGATCACATACGGTGAGCGGGCAGAGTGCCGGTTCATGATCGAGGAAAGGGGCGCCCGCCTTGTCCGACACGTTCTCGGATGACCTGAAGCAGCTCGTCGACAGCACGCCGGTGTTCGCGGTCGTGGCGACCGTGCAGCCCGACGGCAGCAGCCAGCAGTCCGTCGTCTGGCTCCAGCGCGACGGCGAGGACCTGTTGTTCTCGACGACCGTGGGCCGCCGCAAGGAGCGGAACCTGCGGCGCGACCCCCGGGTGAACATCATGATCAACCCGCCCAACGCGCCGTACACCTACGCGGAGATCCGCGGCACCGCCGAGATCACCACGGAGGGCGGCCAGGAACTGATCGACCGGCTGTCCCTCAAGTACACCGGCAAGGAGTACCGCGACTTCAACCCGGCGTCGGCGGAGGACGCGCAGCGGGTCGTCGTCCGCGTCACGCCCCGCAAGGTCGTGGGCAACATCTGAGGCCGCGCGGCCGAAGGGCGTCCGCGGGCGTGGTGTTGAATACCTGCCCATGGGAGAGAGCGGACGCGCGGCGAGCCGGACGGCGGTACTGGTCTGCCAGGGGCGGGCGGCCGCGGACGGCAGGATCGCCCCGGACCGGTTCACCGATCCGGTGGCGCTCAGGCTGCTGACCGACGCGGAGCAGGTGCCCGTGACCGAGGTGCGGGCGGGCACGGTGCCGCAGGGCTGGCGGGCGCGGGTCGCGTTCGAGAGCGTCCGCGCCTGCGCCGAGGTGGTCGTGCCGCGGACGTCCGCCATCGACGAGGCCCTGCGCGCCCGGCCGTCGGGCCAGGTCGTGATCCTCGGCGCCGGTCTCGACACCCGCGCCTGGCGGCTGTCCGAGCTGGCCGGGACCGATGTGTGGGAGGTCGACCATCCGGCCTCCCAGCAGGACAAGCGGTCACGGCTCGCCGCCGTCCCCGAACTGCCCGGCGCCGCCCGGTCCGTACGGTTCACGCCGGTGGACTTCGCCGTCGACGCCCTCGGTACGGCACTGGACGCGGCCGGGCACGACGCCACGGCCCCGACGACCTGGCTGTGGGAGGGCGTGGTGCCCTACCTCACGCGCGACGAGGTCCGCTCGACGGTCGCCGCGCTGGCCGCCAGGTCGGCCCCGGGCAGCACGCTCGTCCTCAACTACCAGGCGCCGTCGGCGCGGGCGTCCGTGGGCCGGCTGCTGGCGCGCGTGCTCGGCAGCTCCGCGACGTCGGGCGAGCCGTGGCGTTCACTGTGGCCGCCGGAGCGGATGGCCGGCCTGCTGGCGGAACACGGCCTGCGGGTGGTCTCGGACGAGGACCTCCTCACGCTCGCGCAGCGTCTCGGCACCCCGTCCGGACGCCGTTCGTCCCTGAGTTCGGGCCGGGTTGCCGTGGCGGAGTACCCGCGGGGCTGAGCCGGCCGGTGAGGGGCCGGGGAGATCTCCGGACGTCCACGGGCGGTGTGCCGGCCTCGGAGCGCCCGCGACCGCCCGCTCCGCCCGCGGCTTCGGCGCCGCGCGCGTCACCCCGGTTCCCACCAGGGCGGTCTGACGCGCCGTCGGCCGGCAGGGCTCCCTTGCGAACGGTTCCCACGCCCCCCTCCTGTACGCGTACTGTTCGCCCGTTGCACGCTTTACCCGTGTCTCATGACGGCGGCCGTGCGCACCGGGTGCGATCCCGTGCGTCCACGGCCGTCTCGCCCCGAGTCCGCGCGATCCGGGGGTCGTACGGGCTGACAACGTTGTCCCCCTACGGGCCGGACCGTGCGGTGTATCGCGACGTTGGAGAGGTCCCGTGCCTGTCAGACCCGATGCCCCCGTGCCCCGCCCGATCCCACCGAGAACCGCCCGCGGGCGGGGCAGGCCGTGGCGTGCCACGGTCGCCGCGCTCCTCGCCGGCGCACTCGGCGCCGCCGCACTGGCGGGCACGGCCGTGGCCGTACCCGGCTCCGGCACGTCCGCGGGCACGTCCGGCACCGACTACACCAAGCTCGTCGACCCCTTCGTGTCGACCGCCGGCGACGACGGCAACGACATGCCCGGCGCCCAGGCGCCGCACGGCCTAGCCAAGGTCAACCCGCTGACCACGCCGAACCGCAACCACACCGGGTACGACTACAACGAGACCCGCGTCGCCGGGTTCACCTCGACGAACCTGGACGGCGTCGGCGGCTCGGGAGGCGGCGGCGACCTGCTCGTCGTCCCGACCTCCGTGCAGTACGACAAGCGGCCCGCTCCGGGCACGTACGCCCACACGTACCGCCACGACGACGAGACCGCGACGCCCGGCTACTACCGGGGGGCCCTCGGCGCCATATCCGGCACCGCCTCCTCGGTGACGCAGGGTCCCGGCACCATCGAGGCCGAGGCGACCGCGACGACGCGCACGTCGCTCCAGCGGTACCGCTTCCCGGCCGGATCCAGCCCCGAGCTGGTCCTCGACCTCGCCCACAACTTCACCAGCCGCACCCGCGCGACGATGAAGGCGGCCACGCTCGCCGACGGCACCACGTCGATCGGCGGACTCATCGCCGGTTCGTTCAACGGCGCCTCGTACCAGCTGTACTACGACGCCACCACCAACGTCCCCGTCACCTCGCTCAAGAGCTGGGGCGACGACGAGAGGCTGACCGACGCCGGCAGCCAGGACGGGACCGACACCGGCGCCGTCCTCGGCTTCGACAAGTCGGCCGGCGACGACGTCGAACTGCGCATCACGCTGTCGCCGATCAGCGCCGAGCAGGCCGCGACCGACCAGGCCCACGAGGTCGGCAAGCTCACCTTCGACCAGGCGCGCACCCGCACCAAGGCGGAGTGGAACAGCGCGCTCGGCGCGGTCGACGTGCGCTCCTCGGCGAAGTCCGACCCCGGGTCGACGCTCACCAAGGAGTTCTACACCCACCTGTACCGCATGTACGCGCTGCCGGTGAACGCCACCAGCACCAGCGGGACCTACCGCGGCGCGGACGGCGCGGTGCACCGGGCGAACGGCTTCACGTACTACGACGGCTGGTCCACCTGGGACGACTTCCGCAAGTACTCGGTGGAGGCGTACATCGACCCTGCCACCTACCGGGACATGATCCAGTCGCTGATCGAGCTCTTCGCCGACCAGCGCGCCTCCGGCAAGAGCCTCGGCGGTCTCACCCACTCCGTGCCGACCGTCCGCTGGGAGCGCTCGGCCGTCCTGGTCGCCGACGCGCTGTCGAAGGGCTTCAAGAACTTCGACCGGCTCGACGAGGCCTACCCGGCGCTGCTGGCGTACTCCGGCTACTACACGGGCGCCCAGCTGCGCCAGGGCTACGTCTCCGGTGACCCCGGTACGACCGTGCAGCGCGGCTACGACCAGTGGGCGCTGTCCGTCATCGCCGACGCGCTCGGCAAGAGGGACGACGCGAAGAAGCTGCGCCCCCAGTCGACCATGGCCATCGACAACCTCGTGAAGTCCGGCGCCTGGACCGCCGCCGACGGAACCCGGGTCGGCCTGCTCACCCCGCGCGCCACCGGCGGCGACTGGCAGAGCGCCGACTACGAGAAGTTCGAGGCGGCCGGCCTCTACCAGGGCACGCTCTGGCAGTACCACTGGTACGACGCCTACGACATGGGCGGCCTCATCAAGGCCATGGGCGGCGAGCAGGCAGGCCGGGCCGCGGTGGAGCACATGTTCGGCGAGGACTCCTCCGCCGACGACGGCTCGACCATGCTGCACTCCAACGCCAACGAGATCGACCTCCAGGCGCCGTACCTCTTCAACTACGTCGGCGAGCCGAGCCTGACGCAGAAGTGGGTCCGCGCCATCTACACGGGCGCCACCTGGAACCGCTACATCGCGACCGGCTCCACGAACGAGGCGCCCAGCTCCGGCGGCCAGTTCACGCCGCCGGTCAGGACGCAGGTCTACAAGCTCGCCCCGAACGGCTTCCTGCCGACCATGGACAACGACGCCGGCACCATGTCGACCATGTTCGTCGGCGCCGCGCTCGGCCTGTTCCCGGTGACCGCGGGCTCCAGCCAGTTCCAGATCGGCAGCCCGTTCTTCGACTCCACCACGATCCGCTACGCCAACGGCTCCACGTTCACCGTGAAGGCCGACGGCGTCTCGCCGAGCGACTACTACGTGCAGAGCGCGACCCTCGATGGCAAGCGGTTCGACGACACGTGGCTCGACTACGGGCAGATCGTCTCCGGCGGCACGCTGGACTTCACCATGGGCGCCAAGCCCTCCCGGTGGGGCGCGCGCACCCAGCCCGCGTACTCGCTGAACACCGACGGCGGCGACACGGGTGACGCAGGCACCGCAACCGGCAAGGGCGACACCGTCGTCTCCGCCCGTCCGGGCACCGTCGCCACCGCGGCGGACGGCACGGTCGACGCCGACGTGCAGCTCACGCTGTCCGGGCCGGCCGTGTTCGACGCCCGCAGGGGCACCAGCCTCACCCGGTCAGGGGCCGCGAGCGTGACCGGCCTGCCGGACGGGGTGAGCGCCGACCTGCGGGTCAGCGGCTCCCGCACCGCGACGCTCTCGCTGTCGGGCGGCACGCGAACCGACGCCCGCTTCGGCATCGCCTTCCGCGACGCGGCCTTCGCCCACCACGTACCGGCCTCCACGGTGACCGGCACCGGGATCTCCGCGACCGATCCGCTGCGGGTCTCGGCCGCCGCGGTCCACCGCAAGGCCCTCGGCGCGTACGTCGACGAGGCGTCCCTGGTCCGCGGCGGCGACTACTCCGACGGGTCCTGGACCGTGTTCAGGTCGGCGCTCGACCGCGCCCGGACCGTCCTCGCCGACCCCGCCTCCGCGACCGGCACGCTGATGGCCGCGAGCGACGGGCTGCACTCCGCCGTCGACGCGCTCACCATCGACGAGGGCGGCTACGCCGTCCTCGAGGCCGAGGCCGCCGACCAGATGGAGGGCCCCAGCCTGGTGAAGGAGGCGTACTACTCGGACGGCGACCTCGGCGGGGTCACCGACGGAGCCTGGGAGCGCTACGGCAAGCTGGACTTCGGCGGCGTCGCCCCGAAGAGCGTCTCGGTCCGCTACGCCAACGCGCAGGCGACGAACGCGAAGCCGAGCAGCGTCGACATCCACGCCGGCACCGCCGACGGTCCGGTCATGGCGACCGTGCCGCTGCCCGGAACCGGCGGCTGGCAGTACTACACCACGGTGCAGGCGGCCGTCACCGACCCGGACGCCCTGCTCGCCGCCAAGAGCGCGACGTTCGTCTTCCACGCCCCCTCCGGCCGGCAGTGGGTGTCGAACTTCGACCGGTACCAGTTCTCGCCGAACGAGGTCTCCTCGACGCCCACGACCACCCTCGCCACGCTCACCGCGGTCAACACCACCACCACCGGCGACGGTTCGCTTCCGCTCGACCTCGGCAACGGCATCTTCGAGAACGTGACCGACGGCGCCTTCGCCGAATGGAGGGACACCGACCTCAAGAGCGGGGCCGACACCCTCACCGTCCGCTACGACAAGCCGCAGTCGCGGGCCGCGTCCGACTCGCACATCGAGCTGCACCTCGGCTCGAAGGACGGCGCGCAGAAGGTCGACGTCCCGCTCGACTACACCGGCTCCGGCTGGGGAACCGTCGCCACCACGACCGTTCCCCTCGACCCGGACGTCTTCACCGGCGTCCAGGACGTGTACGCGGACTTCGTCTCCGGCACGCAGACGTCCTCCCGGCCCTACGTCGGCAACGTCTACTCGCTGGCCCTGACCCGGCAGGCCGACGCCCCCGTGGGCTTCGACGCCACCGCGTTCCGCGCGAACAGCGGCGGCGGCCTCAAGAGCGAGCCGGTCGGCTGGACCGGCTCGGGTTCCACCACCGACCTCGGCGGCACCTACGACGGGGCCTGGCTCGACTACGGCGACGTCGACCTCGGCACCTCGCCGAAGACCACCATGACGCTCACCTACGTCAACAACTCGGCCCGCTGCGGCACGGGTTCGGCCGTCCAGCTCTACCTGGACTCCTTCGACGCGGCGAACCCGGGCACGCCGTACGCGACCGTGCCGCTCCCGGTCACCGGCGCCGCGTGGTCGTCCGGCGGGACGACCAGCCTGACGCTGCCCGAGGCGGTCTCCGGCAAGCACGCCGTCCATGTGCGGCTGACCACGACCCCGGACTCCTCGCACCCGTACGTCGCGAACCTGGGCCGGATCACCTTCGCCCACGTCGACACGCCCGCCGTCACCGACAGGACCGCGCTGCGCCAGGCGATCGCCCGGTACGAGGGGCTCGCCGGCGACGCGGACCGGTACGACTCGATCGACTTCGGGGTGTACCTGCGGGAACTGGCCGCCGCCCGGGGGCTCGCCGACGCGGACGACGCCACGCAGACCGAGGTCGACACGCAGACCCGCGGCCTCACCCTGGCCGCCGGCCGGCTCGTGCCGCTGCCGCGACTGAAGCTGGAGGACCTGGTCACCACCGCGTCGGCCCTCGCCGACGACCGCTACACGGACGCGTCCTGGATGGCGTTCACCACGGCGCTCACCGCGGCGAAGGCCGCCGTCGCCGACGCCACGGCCACCGACGCCACGCTCACCTCCCGGTACGACGCACTCCGCCACGCCGTGTCCGCGCTCACCACCAGGCCCAGGACGGCACCCGCCGCGCCCGCCGCGGTGTCGGCGACCGCGTCCGGCACCAGCGTGACGGTCTCCTGGTCCGCACCCGCCGACGACGGCGGCTCCGCCGTCACCGGCTACCGGATCGCCCTCGGCGACGGCCACCGGATCACCATCGACGACCCGGACGCCCGCAGGACCACGTTCACCTGGCTCCGCTCCGGCCGGTCCCACACCGCGCGCGTCCAGGCGGTGAACCGGTTCGGCGCCTCGGCGCGGAGCGTCGCGACGGCGCCCGTGGTGACCGGCGGCGGCAAGCCGCAGAAGCCGGGCGTGACGGGCGTGCTCACCGACGGCAGGCAGGTCCGCGTGACCTGGCGGCCGGCCGGCGACGGCGGCTTCCCGGTCATCGGCTACACCGTGACCCTGAACGACGGCACCACCGCCCACCTGCCCGCCACCGCGGACACGGCCCTGCTGACCGCCACCGGCAAGGCGAAGGCGCACACGGCCACCGTCACCGCGGTCACCCTGGCCGGCACCTCCGACGACCCGGCGACCACGGACCAGGCCGCGACGGCGGACGCCGCCGACCCGGCGTACCAGCCCTCGCCCTTCCCGGACTCGGCGCTCAAGGCGGACTACGCCTCGGACACCTGGCCGGGCACCGGCGACGGGACCGACTACTTCCACGGCCTGCTGGGCGGGATCGGCGACCTCGGTACCGGCATCCTGGCCGCCGACACCAAGGTGCCGGCCGGCACCGCGCCCACCGCCGAGAACGACAGGATCGCGGTGGCCGTCAACAACGCGGCGACGCAGAAGGAGGTGGACCGGGCCGAGGTCGACGCGACCAACAGTGCCACCGTCACGATGGCCGACGGACTCGGGTCCCGGCTCGGCCGGATCTACGGCGACGCCCTCAGCGGCGGCCGGCTGCCCAAGACCAGCGCGCTCTTCTCGCGGGTCACGCAGGGCCTTGACAAGGTCGACGCGGAGAAGAACCACTACGGCTACCCGCGCCCCTACGTGCGGCTCGGGTTCGTCGGCGACGGCGGTGACGTCTACGAGTCGCAGGACGGCTCCTACGGCGGCCTCACCACCAGCGGCTCGTATCCGAGCGGCCACACCCACGGCGGCTACGAGGCGGGGACCGTCCTCGCCACGCTGCTGCCGGAGCTGGCGCCGTCGATCCTCGCCCGCACATCGGAGTACGGCGACAACCGCATCGTCCTCGGGTTCCACTACCCGCTCGACGTGATGGGAGGCCGGATCGCGGGCCAGGCGACCGTGGCGCACCGGTGGGCCGACCCCGAGTTCCAGGACCTGCTCCTGCAGGCCCACACCGAGATCGAGAACGTACTGCTCGCGCAGTGCGAGAGCGAGGGGTACGGGGACACGCTCGCGGCCTGCGCGGGCGCCCCCTACGCCGGGCTGAGCACGACGCAGGACGTCGACCTCTACACCCGGCGCCTGACCTACGGGTTCTCCCAAGTCGGCAAGGGCGGCCAGGCGCTGCGGACGCCGTCCGACGCGGCGGCCCTGCTGATCACCGCCTTCCCGGACCTCACCGCCGCACAGCGCACCCAGGTCCTGGAGCAGACCGCGACGGACTCGGGCTACCCGCTCGACCTCACCGCGGACGGCGAGGCGAGCTGGCAGCGGATCAACCTGGCGGCGGCGATGGCGGCCCACGTCGAGGTCGGCGCCGACGGGACGGTCACGGTGACCAACCACTCGGACGCCACGAAGGCGAGCGTCGCCGACGCTCGGGCGATCAAGGTGGGAGGCGTCGCGCTCGACGGGTTCGACCCGGACGTGTCCGTCTACGTCGTGGACTGGCCGAGAAACCGCGGGATCCCCGCCGTGTCCGCGGTGCCGGCCGAGCCGGGCGCGCGGGTGCGGATCACCGACGGCAGTGCGGTCCTCTCCGGCTCCCGGCTCACCACCCGCACCGTCGAGGTGACCTCGGCCAACGGTTCGGTCACCCGAACCTACACGGTCGGGATCCGGCGCACGGACCGCGACGACCGGCCGGGCCCGGCCGGAGGCCACGGCACCGTGGCAGGACCCGCCGGACGGGCCGTTCCCGGCACGCCGGGCGGCGGCGGGCTCTGGTCACGCGCCACGGAGTGGGCGCGGACGCGGGGCAGGCCCTGAGGCGGGCCTGCCGGGCGACCGTCGGACCCGTCGTGCCCTTCGGGGCGCGGCGGGTCCGCGCCGTCTGGGCCGCTATGAGACGTCGGGGGTGTTCATGGCCCAGCGGATCGTGCGGGTGAGCAGCTGCCCGGCCGGGCGTACGGTGACGTCCTCGACGACCGCGAGGCGGGGCAGCCGCAGCAGGGACCGGGCCCAGGAGGGCAGCAGGGTCACGGCGTTGGCGGCCAGGATGCCGTACAGCGGACGGACCGGCAGCGGCAGCGGGGGTTCCAGGAGCAGGAAGCGGGCCGCGGAGCGGGCCTCGGGAGTGGCCCTGAGTTCGGGCCGGTACGCGGCCAGCCGCGCGGACAGCTCGGCGCGGTCGCGCGGCGGGTCGCTCACCCCCAGTGCCTCGGCGACCCGCGCGGTGTCGGCGACGTAGGCGTCGTAGCCGTCCCGGTCCAGTGGCGCCGAGCCGTAGCGTTCGTGGGCGCGCAGGAAGCATTCCGTCTCCGCCGCGTGCACCCAGCCGAGCAGGTGCGGGTCGGCCGCGTGGTACGGCTCGCCGTCGGGCGTCGTCCCGCGGACCTTCCGGTGGATGCCCCGCACCGCGGCCACGGCGGCCTCGGCGTCGTCCGCCGTGCCGTAGGTGGTCACCGCCAGGAAGGCGCTGGTGCGCTGGAGCCGTCCCCACGGGTCGCCGCGGTAGCCGGAGTGCGCGGCGACCGCGGCCATGGCGAGGGGATGCAGGGACTGCAGGAGCAGGGCGCCGAGCCCGCCGACGAACATGGAGGCGTCCGCGTGGACGGCGCGGATCGGACGGCCTGAGGCGAACCAGCGGGGGCCCGGTGTGCCGTGGATGCGGGCACGGGTCGCCGGTCCGTCGGGGCCGGCCACCCGGCGGAAGAGCATCGCGCCCATCGACGCGCGGACGTCAGGAACCACGGCTGCCACCTTTCTCGCCTCTCGCATCGTGTCACCGGCGGCCGGGCGCCGTCACCCCCGGCGACTCCCGTGTCCTTGCACGATCCTCCCGATCACGGGAGTGGTGGGGCAGCGGGGTGCTGGAATGGACACATGTCCCTCGAAGAGTTCCGCGTCCTGCTGGACCGGCACGCCCGGACCGACTGGAGCACGGCCGTCGACGGCGTCCTGATCTCGAAGGTCGACCGGCCGGACCCGCCGGCGCCCGCCATGTCCGGCACGGTGCTGGCGGTCATCGCGCAGGGTGCCAAGCGTCTGGCCCTGGGCGAGCGGGTCTACGAGTACGGCGCCGGCCAGTACCTGGTCGCCTCGGTCGACCTGCCGGTCACGGGGCAGTTCACGCAGGCGGGTCCCGAGCGGCCCGCGCTCGGTTTCGGCCTCGCCCTGGAGCCGTCCGCCGTCGCCGAACTGCTGCTGCGGGCCGGTCCCGGCGACCTGCCCCGGACCGGCGGAGGGGTTCCGTCGGGCATCGCCGTCAGCGACGCGCCGGCCGCGCTGCTCGACGCGGTGGTCCGGCTGCTGCGGCTGCTCGACGAGCCGCGCGACCGAGCCGTGCTCGCCCCGCTGGTCAAACGCGAGATCCTGTGGCGGCTGATCACCGGCGAGCAGGGGGCGACGGTCCGTGAACTGGGCCTGGCCGACAGCGGCCTGAGCCATGTCTCACGGGCCGTGCGCTGGATCCGGGAGCACTACGCGGAGTCGTTCCGCGTCGAGGACGTGGCCCGGATGTCCGGCATGAGCGTCTCCGCCTTCTACCGCAACTTCCAGGCGGTGACGGCGATGAGCCCCATCCAGTTCCAGAAGCAGATCCGGCTCCAGGAGGCCCGGCTGCTGCTGGCCACCCGTCCCGGCGACGTGACGGGGGTCGGCCGGCGCGTCGGCTACGACAACGCCTCGCAGTTCAGCCGGGAGTACCGCCGCCAGTTCGGCGCGCCCCCGAGCCGCGACGCCGCCCGCCTGCACGACCTCACCAGGCCCCCGGCGGGCGTCCTGCCCTGACAGGGTCCGGCGTGCCGCTACCCGCACGTCAGCGTGGGTGTCCCCCAGTCCCCGTGGTCGTTGCCGTTGCCGTCGCCCGCGTCACCGACCACGAGGTCGATCACCTGGGCGCCGCTGACGTCGACGTCGACCGGTACGGCGGCCTGCCGGCCGCGCAGCGTCGGCGTGGTGACCAGGGTCCTGCCGTCGGCGACGACGGAGAAGGTGACGGTGCCCGCGCCGCCCGTCTCGTCGTCGACCCCGACGTCCGCGGTCAGCCGCGAGCACTGTCCGGCGAGGTAGAGCTGGACGTCGCTGACGGAGTTGGTGCCCAGGCCCTTGGCGTGTCCGGCACCGGCGATGGTGATCGGGCGGCCGTCGCCGGCGGCCTGCTCGCCGACGCTGGTGTCCCGCTCCACCGGGCCCCAGCCGTTGGTGGCCGACAGGAACGGCAGGTCGCTCACCGCGCTCCGGCCGGCCGGCGGGGCGGGCGGGATCCCGCCGACGATGCGTTCGTCGGTCCCGGTGGCCCCTCGGCCGTTCTGGCGGTAGTGCACCGTGGCGGTGAGCGCGGAGGCGGACGGCAGCGTTCCGGTCGGCGGCTCGACCGTCCAGGTGAAGGTGGCCGACGTGCCGGGACGCAGGCGGTCGACCGACGCGGGGCTCGGGGAACCCGCGCTCCAGCCCTCGGGGACGGCGAGCGACGCCACCAGCCCCGAGGCCGGCCGCGCGTCCTTCCGCACCCGCACCGTCGCCCGCGCGACGAAGGCCTGTCCCGGCCGGGCGGTGTCCGGCACGTCCAGGGTGACGTCCGCTCCCGGGCGCTTCGGCATCGCGTAGGTCCGGGCGTCGTAGCGGGGGCTGTCGTTCCGCGCGACGCGGAGGGACGAGGCGTAACTGCCGTAGTCGGTCAGGGAGACCTTGCCGAGGCCGCCGGTGCTGCCGTCGAGGTTCCACACGGCGATGGCGATGCTGTTGTGGCCGTTCGGGTTCAGGATGCCGTCGGGGACCGGGAACGTGTGCTGCGGGCCGAGGTAGTTGACGTAGTTGCCGACCTGCCAGCCGTTCACGAAGATCGTGGCGCGGTACTTGCGGGCCGGGTCGTCGGTGAACGTCAGGCCGAGCGAGGTGTCCTGGCCGCGCGGCAGGTCGAGCTGGGCATCGGTGCGGTACCAGGAGACGCCGGGTGTGGTGTCGGTCGTCGGGAGGGACACGCGGTTCCAGTCGCCGTCCGGGTAGCCCGGCAGGGACCAGCCGGCCCGTTCGCCGTAGAGGCCGCCCGTCGAGAGCGGGCCGCGGACGGTGTCCTGGAGGTCCTCGCCGCCCCGTACGCCCTGGACGCGCCAGGTGACGGACGTCAGCGGCGCACCGACGAGGGAGGCGCTGGTCAGGCCGCGCGCGGTCTTGTTGCCGTTGGAGGAGTTGTAGTCCTCCTCGTGCCCCATGTCGACGGTGAGCACGGAGACGACGTTGTCGCCCGTGGACTTCACGGAACCCGCCGGGAAGGTGAAGTCACCGCTGCCCGTGGTGGAGCTGCCCAGGAAGGTGCCGTTCAGCCAGGCGGAGAACGCCTGGGCGCCGCCGCCGGAGTCCGAGACCAGGTGGATGCCGGTCTCCTTGCCGGTGACGCGGAAGCGGCCTCGGTACCACGTGTTGCCGGTGTGGAAGCCGTAGTCGTCCGCGTAGAGCACCGGCGGCGAGCTGACCCCGGTGACGCTGTTGGTGGTCGTCTTGTCGGCCACCTGCCAGGTCGTGTCGTCGAAACCGGGGGCCGCTTCAGGGGATTCCTCGGCGCGCTTCCAGCCGGTGAGCGCCGGGAGGTGGACGGGGACGGCCACCGGGATGCTTCCGGTACGACTCCCCGTGGTGGTGGCGTGAGTGCCCAGCGCGTGGCCGTTCCAGGTGATGCGGGCGGCGGAGGTGAACACCTCGATGTTCTTGTCGTCGGCGTTGTCGCCGGTGAGGGCCAGGGTGCGGCCGCCGTTCAGGCTGGTCGCCGTCCGCAGCAGGTGGGTGCCGCGCACGAGCACCGGTCCGCTCGCCGTGTCCTGGCGCCAGAAGGTCTTCGCCGTGGCCTTGTCGCCGACGAGCAGCAGGAGCGGGCGCTGTCCGGCGCCTGTGATGCCGATGCGGATCAGGCCCTGGTGCGTGTAGTCGAGCCGCAGGTCTCCGGTGGCCGGGTCCCACTTGGTGCTGACCGTACCGCCGTCGGCGGTCACGGTGGGCTCGGTGGCGTAGCGCAGGACGGTCTCGCCGTCGCTGCCCTGGTCGCCGTAGAGCACCGCGACGTCCCGGTTCCCGATGGTCGCGCTGGTCATGATCTCCGATGTCGAGTACTGCACCTGCGCGTCGCCAAGGCGGTAGTCGGCCACGATCACGTGGGAGTCACGGCCGTCGAGGGTGATCGCGGTGCCGGGTTGCTGCGGCACGACCGGGTAGGTCGGCTCGACCGTGGCGGCCGTCGGCACGTCGATGGCGTCGACGGCCACGTAGTCGTCCGTGGAGCCCGAGCCGTGGTTCCCGGTGACGACGATCTTCAGCGTGTGCGCGCCCGGGGCGAGGCCGGACTTCTGGAAGAGCACGGCCTGGCTCTCGCCGCCGGAGCAGTCGACCGTCGCCGCCTTGGTGCCGTCGAGGTAGACGTCGGCGTAGCCGTGGTTGTTCGTCTTCGACCCGATCCAGCGGACCGCGGTGCCGTCGAAGGGGACGGTGAGCGCGTCGCCGGCCTTGTTCGAGAACGACTCGGTGTGCTTGTAGTCGCTTCCGGTGTAGCTGGTGTCGGCGACGTGCGACCACGAACCGGCGTACTGGAGCGCGGAGTCGGCGTCGTCCCAGGTGTAGGTGGTGTCGGCGGACGGCTGGGCGTTGAGGTCCAGCGAGATGTGCGTCCTGTCGACGGCCGTGGACGTGGAGTCGCCGTGCCGCAGGACGTGGAACTGGGTCCTGGTGTCGGGGTTCATCCGGGCCGTGTCGACGACCGCGGAGTCGTCCGGCGGGGTGGTCCTGATCGCCTCGGTCTTGGTGAGCGGGGCGAGGGACTGGGTGAAGTAGCCGATCAGCTTGTCCTCGTAGTACTTCGGGTCGAGCTGCCGGGTCTCGCGGATCGCCGCTCCGTAGTCGTACGACGTGTAGTTCTCGGGCATCCCGAGCCAGCCCCAGTTGGTGCCGCCGTAGGTCATGTAGAAGCTCTGCGCGGTGGCGCCGACGGCGATGTTCTGCTTGTAGAAGACGTCGGCGAACCGGTCGTCGATCAGCTGGGCGCACTTGTCGTAGCCCGGTCCGCCCCAGGGATCGAAGGCGCCGCCCTGGAACTCCGGCGTGTACAGGGGCTTTCCGGCCGGGTGGTCGTAACTGATGTCGGGAACGCCGTTCCACTTGGCCGGGTTGGAGCAGTCGAAGCCCTGGGGGTAGGAGTCGGGGCCGTCCACGTCCAGGGCTCCGGTGCCGGAGTTGAAGGTGCCGTTGTTGTTGCCGGTCAGCGGGACGGTGATGCCGTCGGCGCGGGCCTTCTCCTCCAGGTGCCGCATGTAGGAGCGGCCGGCGGCGGAGCCGTCGTAGTACTCGTTCTCGACCTGGTAGGCGATGACCGACCCGGTGCCGTCGGTCAGTTGGTGGCGGGCGATGATCCGGTCGATCCGCGTCAGCCATTCGTCCGCGTACCGGAGGAACCGCGGGTCGTCGCTGCGGTTGTTGCCGGCCTTGGTGGTGAGCCAGCCCGGCAGGCCGCCGCTGTCGACCTCCGCGTTGATGTACGGCGCCGGGCGGGCGATGACGTAGAGGCCGGCCTCCTGGGCCATGTCCAGGAGCCGGTCGACGTCCCGTACCCCGGTGAAGTCGTACACGCCGGGCTTCGGCGAGTGGTAGCCCCAGTCGAAGTACAGGGAGGTGGAGTTGAAGCCGGCGGCCTTCATCTTCTGGAAGATGTCGCGCCACAGGTCCGGGCTCGGCAGCCGGAAGTAGTGGAACTCGCCCGACCACAGGTAGGTGCGCCTGCCGTCCACGAGGAACGAGTAGCCGTCGAGGGTCACGGTGTGCGGCCGCGGGTCCGCGGCGGCCGGGGCGGCGGGCGCCCGGCCGCCGTCGTCCCGGGCCGCTGCGGCCGGGCCGGTCACGCCCATGGCCAGCGCGAGGGCCGCGGCCGTCGCCAGGAGCGCCCTGCGCCACCGGCGGCGTACGGGTCTCGCGGTCTCTGAACGGATCCCAGTGCCCCGCATTGCGGCCTCCATCCGCCCGAGCTCTCACCATCGAACAGACTCAGGCAAAGCCGAACAGTAGAGGGGCACAAGGTTCAACACAATGGGGCGGCAGGACACGACCGAGGCGGAAAACAGGCCCCGTTCACCGCAGCGGGGCGGGCCCGCCGCCCGCTCCCCAGGCCACGAGCGACCGCGCGTCGCTCGTGGCGGCCCGCCGGAACATCCGCTCGTAGCGCCGCTCGCCCATCGAACTCACCAGCCGGTCCTCGCAGTCGTTCCGCAGCGCCGCCATCTCCGGTGTGCCGCGCTGCGGATGACCGACCGTCTGCCAGAAGCGGGCCGCCGCGCCGAAGGCGTAGGCCGCCGCGCCCTCGTCCCCCGCGTCGGCCAGGGCGATGGCCAGGAGGTCCATGACCATGGCGATCCCGAAGGCGTCCCCGATGTGCCGTTTGGCGTCGAGGGCGGCCCGCGCGTGGCGTACCGCGTCGCGCGAGCGCCGTTCCAGGAAGGCGATGAGGGCCAGCTGGTGCTCCGCGTAGGAGCGGGTCCAGTGCTCGCCCGACGCCGCGCAGGCGTCGCGGAGTTCCCGCGCCTCACGGCGGGCCTGGTCCAGCCGGCCGCAGCCGGTCAGCCCGAAGACGTGCACCAGGCGGCAGAGCGCGGCCGCGGCGCCCAGCGGCCGCGGGCAGGAGGCCGCGTCGCCGTTCTCGGTGACGGCGACGCCGTTCGCGGCCGCGAGCGGGCGTCCCTCCAGCAGGTGCAGCAGGCCGTCCAGGTAGGCGGCCCGGCCTAGTTCCTCGCCGTCGGCGGCGGCGGTGGCCGCGTGCCGGCACCGCAGGGCCGTCTCGTGCGCCGCCTCCTGCTCGCCCTGCAGGGTCAGGGTCAGTCCCAGGCTCCACAGTCCGCGCGCCCATGCCGTGCTCCGGGCCGACGCGGCGGGCCCGATCGCCCGTTCCAGATACTGCCGGGCCTCGTACAGGTAGCCGGAGCAGACCCAGAAGAAGGTGACGTTCGCGAGCAGTTCCAGCGCCGCCGCCGGATCCGTCGCGAGGAGGTGGTCGGCCGCCAGTCGGATGTCCGCGTGGAGGGCCCCGATCCGCCGGTACCAGCTCCGCTGGGCCGGACCGAACCACTCCTCGTGGGCCTGCCGGGTCTGCGCCAGCACGTACGCGGCGTGCCGGCCGGCCAGCTCCGCTCCGCCGCCCAGCTCGGACAGCCACATCCGGCCGTACTCCCGTACGGCGTCCAGCATCAGGTACGTCCCGGCCTTGCGTACCACGACCGACTTGTCGCACAGTGCCGCCAGGGTCCGCCCGACCCGGGCCGGCGTGAGCGGGCCGCCGCCGGCCAGCCGGCGCGCCGTCTCGTCGTCGAAACGGGCGGGCAGATAGGACAGCCTGGCCCAGAGCAGGCGTTCCAGCGGGGTGCACAGTTCGTGGCTCCAGCCGATGGTGGTGCGCAGGGCCGCGTGCCGGGAGGGCCTGGTGCGCGCCGCCGGGACGGGCAGGTCCACGGCCGCGTACGGACCCGCGCAGAGGTCCGCCAGCGACATGCTGCGCAGTTGGGCGGCCGCCAGCTCCAGGGCCAGCGGCAGCCGGTCCAGCTGGTCGCACAGGTCAGCGGCCAGCTTCAAGTCGCTGTCGGCCAGCAGCGGCCTGCCCGCCGCCGCGGCCCGGTCGGCGAACAGGGCGACCGCCTCCCGTGCCGAGGCGAGGGGTTCGACCTGGACGACCGTCTCCGCGCGGACCCGCAGCGGCTCCCTGCTGGTGGCCACGACCCGCAGGTTCGGGCAGGCCGTCAGCAGATCGCCGACCAGGTAGCGGCACTCGGCGGCCAGGTGTTCGCACGAGTCCAGGACGAGCAGGGTCCCGCGGTCGCCGATCCAGGCGCAGACGGCGTCGGCGGGCGGCCGGGACGTGTGGTCGGACAGTCCGAGCGCCTCCGCGACGGCGGCCGCCAGGAACCGCCCGTTGCGCAGGGACGCCAGATCCACCCAGGCGGCACCGGCGTCGCCGTCCTTCACCAGGGACACGGCACGCCGGGCGAGACGGGTCTTGCCCACCCCGCCCGGCCCGGTGAGCGTGACCAGCCGGTGCGCGCCCATCGCCGCGCCGATCAGGTCGAGCTCCGCCGCCCGGCCGATGAATGTCGTCTCTTCGTCCCGTCTCATCCACGCCATGCCCACATCCTGGAGCGCGGCCGGGCAGCGGACGACACCATCGGGACACCGCCGTACGGGGCGTCGCCCCAGTGCGTAGGATGCGCGGAACGCCCGCCGTGCGCCGGGGAGTTCACACAGTCGGGTGAACACCGTCGCGGTGCTCGGGCGGTACGGCGCCGCCGGCCCCCGGGTGCCGGGCAGGCGTGCCCGAGCCCTGCGGGCCGGCCGCCAGCCAGGCCGAGAGCCAGGGTTCGAGTTCGTACGCCCGGGTTCCGTTCGGATGCTCCGGCGCGGAGCCGGGTGGGGGCGCGGCGGACCGCGTCGCGCGGGGCGCGGGGCGTGGGACAGCAGGCGAGGCGCTCATCGTGCACCAACTCCCGGTACCGGTCGGGGAAACAACCATCGACTCCGGCAGTGTCGACCGGGAAGCCGCGCCGGGCATCGCACGATCCGGTGATTCGCCGCCGGCGCCGCCGCAGCCGCCGGGCATCACCCGCTCAGGGAGTCTCCGCGCCGGGTCGCCGCGGCCGGCGCTCCGGGCCGGTCGGGCGGGTCTCCGTCGGCGCCCCGCTCGATCGCCAGCCGGGTCAGCTCGACCCGGGAGTTGATGCCGAGCTTGGCGAAGATGTGCTTCATATGGGTGTTGACGGTGTGCACGGACACGTAGAGGCGGTCGGCGACGGCCCGGTTGGTGAGCCCTTCGACGACGAGCGGGACGAGTTTGCGCTCCGACTCGGTGAGGTCGTCCCAGCCGTGAGGACCGGCCGGGTGGGGCCGTACCGGTGCGGTGCGCACCCCGAGCCGCCGCAGTCGTCCTCTGACCCGCTCCTGGTCGCGCGCCGCTCCCGAGGCCGACATCAGGCGGGCGGCCTCCTCGAAGGAGGACACCGCCGACGCCGTGTCGCCCGCGGCGGCGGTCAGTTCGGCGAGGTCCTCGCAGGCGGCGGCGAGGGCGAGCGGTCTTCCGGAGCTCCGGTAGCCGGCGACGGCGGCCCCGAGCGCGCCGGCGTCACGGCGCAACAGGCCGTCGAGGTGGGCGTGGACGGCGCCGACGACCCGTCGGCTCCCTTCCTGGACCGCCACACCGCGCAGGACCGTGGTCACCGACTCGGCGAATGCCGAATCGCCGCCGCGCAGCGCGGTGCGGACGATGCCGGGCCAGTGGGACGGGGGCAGGACCAGCAGGCGGGCCGGGTCCTGGCCGGCGAAGCCTTCGGCGAGGACGGCCGCTGCCGTGCCGCCGTCGCCCTCGGCGTCCGCCAGGCAGGCGCGCGCGAGGAAGACCCAGGGTCCGTAGCGGTGGGTGTGCGTGCCGGTATCGGCGGCGCCCAGGTGCTCCCTGGCCCTGGCGAGGTCGCCGCGTCCGGTCTCCACCAGGGCCAGGACGGCGCGGGCCTGCGGGTCCGGCAGGGCGATCTCCAGTTCGTCGGCCACCGCGATGCTGGCCTCGGCCTCCACGGCCGCGTCGTCCAGGGCTCCCTGTTCCAGGAGCGCGCAGGCGCGGGCCGCGTGCCAGTGCGGCAGGGACCAGCCGAGGCCCAGCGCCTCGGCGTCGCGCTGTCCCTCCCGCAGGGTCCGCGCGGTGTCGGCGAGGCGGTCCGTGGAGGTCAGCACGGTGGCCAGCCACAGCGCCGGGATCCGCGGGGGCCGCAGGTGCGGAGCGACCGGCAGGGCGCCGGCGCGCCGGGTGGCCGTCTCGGCGAGTTCGAGGGCGCGGGCCAGATGGCCCCGGTAGAAGGCCGTCTGCGACTGGAACACCATGGCGCTGACGACCACGGCCGGGTCGTCGCTGCCGTAGGACGCCTCGACCAGTCCGGTGCCGGTCCGTTCGGCGGCGGCGATGTCTCCGAGGTAGACGTGGCCGGTGGCCTTCGTCTTCAGCAGCCGGACCCGCAGGCCGGACGGCAGGCCCGGCAGATCCAGGGCGCGCTCCAGGTGGGTCATGGCGGCCGCGTCGTCGCCCGCCGCCTGCTGGATCTCGGCGGCCACCAGGCGCAGCCGTGCCTCCTGCGGGGGCTCCAGGCCCTCGGGCAGCGTGAGGTCGACCAGGTCCAGCGCCTCGTGGAGCCGGCGGGTGCGTCCCAGGTACTCGGCTGCGTCGGTCAGCAGGGCGATACGCCGCCGGTCGTGCGGGGACAGCGAGCCGGCGATGCGCTGGGCCAGGTCGGCGGCCGCGTCGGGCGCCGAGGACGACATGTCCCGCACGGCGGTGGTCAGCGTCGTCACGGAGTGGTCGTCGACCGGACCGCCCGACATCACCACGTGCCAGGCCACCTCCGCGGGGCGGGCTCCGGTGCCGCGCAGGCTGTCGGCCGCCTCCCGGTGCAGGGCGGTGCGTACGGCCGGCGGCAGGTTGTCGTGGACCGCCTGCCGGGTGAGGTCGTGACGGAAGGCCAGCCGCGGGCCGTCGGCCGACAGCAGACCGGCGTCCAGGGCCCCGTCGACGGCCGACAGCAGGCTGCCGACCGGTCTGCCCATCATCCGGGCGGCCGTGCCGAGGTCGAACTCACGGCCGAGGACGGAGCCGATCTGCAGCAGGCGCAGGGCGTCCTCGGGGAGCCGGTCCAGCCGTGCGGCGACGCTCCGCCGGAAGCCGACGGGCACGCCGCCCGGCAGCAGGCCGGTCTCGTCGGTCTCCAGCCGGGCGAGATCGGTGTCGGTGAAGCCGCGTACCAGTTCGATGGCGAGGAAGGGGTTGCCGGCGACCCCGCGCAGCAGCCTGGCGAGAGCGGGTGACGGCGACGACCCGAGGACGTCCGCGGCGATGTGCTGGAGATCCTGCTGCGGCAGGGGGCCCAGCGTGAGCCAGCGGGCACCCAGACGTTCGAGGTCCTCCCGGACCCTGGCCACGATCGGCCGCTCGGCGTCCGCCCGTACCGCGAGCACCCACAGGATCCGTGCGGCGGCGAGCCGTCCCGGCAGGCTGCGGAGCACGAAGAGGGTGGCGGGGTCGGCCCACTGGGCGTCGTCCACGAGGACGGCCACCGGCGCGTGCTGGGCCCGTTCCTCCAGGGCGTCCGCGATGCTGTCCAGGAGCAGAAGCCGCTGGTCGTCCGCGGTCGCGAGGACCCGGCGGGAACCGTCGGAAGGGTGCAGCGCGGACTGCAGGGCGGCTCCCGCCGCGTACTGGTCGAATTCGTCGGCCCGTACCGGGACCACGTCGAACCCGGAGCGCCGGGCCGTCCGGACGAGCTCGGCGAGAAACCGGCTCTTGCCGACGCCGGCCGCGCCCTCCACGACGACGCAGGCGCCCCGGCCGCCGCGCACCACGTCCAGGGCCGCGCGGGCCGCCGCGATCTCGCGGTCCCGTCCCCGCAGGCGGGGTGCGCCGGCCGCCCGGATCCCGCGGCCGCTGGCATCGTCGCAGGCCGGGTCAGTGCTGTGCATGGGGCCAGCATGGCGCACGGTCGCGTCGGTCCTCAACGCCCCCTCCCCGGCGGCCGCCGCTTTCACCCGGGTGAAAGCCTCCCGCGTCCGGCCGGCTCACCCCGTCCGGACGGATGCTGCGTGCCGTCCCGAACTCTTGCCCCTAGGAGAGGAGCACGGCATGCGTACCGGCAAGGAGTACCTGGCAGCGCTCGACGACGGCCGCACGGTGTGGGTGGGCGACGAACGCGTCGACAACGTGGCGACGCACCCCAAGACCCGCGCGTACGCCCGGAGCCTCGCGTCCTTCTACGACCTCCACCACCGCCCCGACCTCCAGGACGTCATGACGTTCGTGGACGAGGACGGGGTACTGCGGTCCATGACCTGGTTCCAGCACCGCTCCGCCGACGACCTGCGGCGCAAGCGGGAGTACCTGGAGACGGTGCAGCGCGAGCTGGGCGGCGGGGCCGTACCGCGCACACCCGACGTGAACAACTACGTCCTGCTGACCTACGTCGACGACCCGGAGCCCTGGAGCAGCCAGTCGGTCGGGACCGACGGGCGCGACCTCACCGCGGGCCTCCTGGACTTCTGGCGCGAGGTGCGCGACGGCGACCTGAACGCGACGCCGGCCTTCGTCGACCCGCAGGCGGACCGCTCACGCGACTCCGCGCAGGCCGAGTCCCCCGCCCTGCGCGTGGTCGCCACCTCGGACGAGGGCATCACCGTGCGGGGAGTGAAGGCGATCAGCACCGGCGCCGCCTTCGGCGACTGGATCCACATCGGTGTCTTCTACCGGCCCGGCATCGTCGCGGAGCAGATCATCTACGGGGCGGTGCGGTCCAACACCCCCGGGGTCACCATCGTCTGCCGGGAGAGCAACGTCCGGGACGGCGAGGAGGTGGAGCACCCGCTCGCCTCGCAGGGCGACGAACTGGACAGCATCATCGTCTTCGAGGACGTGCTCATCCCCTGGAACCGGGTGTTCCACATCGGCAATCCGCAGCACGCGGCGCTCTATCCGCAGCGCGTGTTCGACTGGCTGCACTACCACTCGCTGGTCCGGGCGATGGTCAAGGCCGAGCTGATGCTGGGGCTGGCGCTGCTGATCACCGAGCACATCGGCACCTACCAACTGCCGCCGGTCCAGGCCCGCATAGCCAGGTTCGCCGGATTCCACCAGTCGCTGAAGGCGCACGTGGTGGGGTCGGAGGCCGAGGGGTTCCACACGCCCGGCGGGATCTTCAAGCCGAACGTCCTGATGTTCGACTTCGGGCGGGCCTACTACATCGAGCACATCACCGACCTGGTCCATGAGCTCATCGATCTGGCCGGCCGGGCCGCGCTCATCTACCCCACCGAGGGACAGTGGCGGCAGCCGCACCTCAGGCCGTGGCTGGAGGCCCTGCAGACGGGACCGGTCGGCAGGCCCCACGACCGCCTGAAGATCAGCCGCGTGATCCGCGACATGTTCCTGTCCGACTGGGGCGACCGCATCGGCGTCTTCGAGAACTTCAACGGCACACCGCTGCTGGCCATCCGGACGCTCACCATGAAGCGCGCCGAGATGTCCCCGGGCGGGGCCATGGCGGACCTCGCGCGCAGGGTCTGCGGCATCGAAGGCGCCGGGGAGGAGGGCGAGTCCGCCTACCGGGCGCAGGCGAACTACGCACGGCGCCAGGACGCCGCACGTCAGGACGTCTAGGGCGCGGTGGCCGGGCCCGGGTCACAGGAGGCCGCACTCCCGGGCCCTGGTCACCGCCTCGGTCCTGTCGTGCGCGCCGAGCTTGCGGAAGATCGCGCGTACCTGTGTCTTGACGGTGTTGTGGGACACGTACAGTTCGCAGGCGATCTCACGCAGCGTCAGCGAGCCGCACAGCGCGCGCAGTACCCGCCGCTCCCCCGCGGACAGGTCCTGGGGCCGGGGCACGGCGGGCGGTGCCGCGGGGCGGTGCCCGCCGGCCCGGCCGAGCAGGCCGGTCAGGATGCCGGGCGTCTCGCACGCGGCCGCCGCCCGCTGCGCGGCACCGCGGGCGGCGCGTGCCGCCTCCGTGTCGTGCCGTGCGTGCTCCAGCCGCGACCGCAGGGCATGGCACAGGGCACGCACGTGGGGCTCGCCCGCCGTCCGCGCCGGGTCCGCCAGGACCGCTTCCGCGGCGGCGAGCGCCTGTTCGGCCTCGTCGAGGCGGTCCGCTCCGAGGAGCAGGCCGGCCCGGCCGAGGTAGGCGGGCACCGAGACGAAGTGCCGCGCCAGACCGGTCGCCGCGATCTCCCGGTGCGCCTCGTCGCTCAGCGCGCGGGCCGGGCCCCGCTGTCCGGCCAGCAGGGCGCACACGGTCCGCAGGCCCAACGCGCGGACCAGTGCCAGGCCGTGTCCGCAGGCGTGCGCGTCACGGGTCGCCTCGCCGAGCAGGGCCTCCGCCTCCGCGTACCGGCCGGTCCACAGCAGCGCGGTGCCGCGGGCCGTTGCGGCCAGGGCCCGCCAGGAGGTCAGCGGCGGGTTTCCGGCGACGGCCGAGCCGCCGAGCCGGCCGGCGTCCAGTACCTCTCCCTGAAGGCAGCGGGCCACGGCCCGGGCGGCGGCGGCCGCGTCACCGACCGTGCCGCTCTCGCCGAGGCTCTGCTCTCCGGTCGCCCGGAGCAGCGCCACGTCCAGCCAGCGGCAGGCCGCCGCGGGGGCGCCGTCCGCCAGCGCGGTCATCGCGGCCACGACGCACAGCCGCGCGTCGGCGGCCACCGTGCGGCGCGACAGCGCGTCCAGCCACAGCGCGACCCGCGCCCCGTGTCCGGCCGAGATCTCCTTCTCCCATCCGTCGAGGACCGCCGCGACGGCCTCCGGTTCGTCGCCGCCCAGCGTCCAGTGCCGTACGGCCTCGGTGGTGCGCCCCTGCCGTGCGTACCACCGGGCCGCCGCCTTGTGCAGGGCCGCCACGGAGTCCGCCTCCTCGGCCGCCAGGACGTCGGAGAGCAGTGCGGCCAGTGCCCGGTGGTGACGGTAGGCGGAGGTCTCCGCGCCGACGGGGACCAGCAGTTGGACGGTCCGCGCGAGGTCGTCCAGCACGACGCCCGCCCGGTCGCCCGCGAGTGCCTGGCACGCTCCCGCGCCGAGTTCGGCGAGCACGCTGGTGCGCAGCAGGAAGCGGCGCTGCTCGGTGGTGAGCCGGTCGAGGACCTCGGTGGTCAGGTACGCGGTGACCGCCTGCCTGCCGCGGGCCGGCCACGCTGCGGCGCGGGCCGTGGTCCCGGACCTGGCCAGCGCGCGTCCCATGAGGCACAGCCCGGCCGCCCAGCCCTCGGTGGCCTCGTACAGGGCGTGCACGTCCGCTGCGCCGGGCGCGGTGCAGAGCAGTGCGGTGAGTACCGCCCGCGCCTCCTCGCGCGTGAAGGCCAGGTCCTGCAGGTCGAGTTCGGCGACCAGGCCGCGGGCCGACAGCGCGGGGAGCGGGGCGCCCGGACGGTGCCGGGTGGACAGGACGACACGGACGCCGGGCGGCAGCCGGGTCAGGAAGTCCCCGAGGGTGCGCCAGGTGCCGGCGTCGGTGACCGCTTCCAGGCCGTCGAGGACCAGGGTGAGCGGTCCGGCCGCGGCGAGCGCGGTCAGCAGCGCGGGCAGGGTCTCGTCGAACCAGGACTCGGCCGTCCAGGCGCCTTCGTCGAGGCGGGGCAGGTCCGCGCGGAGTTGGTGCACCGCGTGCGCGATGCCGGCCCAGAGCCGTTCCGGGGTGTTGTCGCGGGCGTCCAGGCCGAGCCAGGCGCACGCGCCGCCCGCCGCCGGTCCGCGTGCCCACTCCGTCAGCAGCACGGTCTTCCCGGCGCCGGCCGGCGCGCAGAGCACCACCACGGGCTCCGTCGCCGTGTCGAGCCGGTGCAGCAGGCGCGGTCGGCTCAGCACGTGCGGCGGCTGGGCCGGAGGCCGCACCCGGAAGGCCGGAACGGAGCTGGTCATCGCACTTCCCTGGGGCGGTTCGGCACGGGCGGGGGCCCCGGTGTCCGCGGCCCATCCGCGCGGACGCCGGACACCGGGGCTCGGCTGGTGGACGGTTCAGGCGTGCCGCGGGGTCTGCCGCGGGGTCCTGAGCGCGCCGAACCCGCCCGCGAAGTGGAGGAGCGGGCCGCGGTCGACGCGGTGCGTGCAGTGGCGCACGGCACCCACGAAGATGGTGTGATCGCCGCCGGGGAGGGCCTCGGCGACATCGCAGACGACGGCCGCGATGGCGTCCTTCAGGACGGGCACGCCGTGCTCGTCGACGGTCTCGACGCCCGCGAACCTGTCCGGCTTGGAGGCGGCGAAGTTCCGTGCCAGGTCCTCACCGTCCTCGCCGAGCACGTTGACCGCGAACCGGCCGTGCTCCGCGATCGCGGTCCGCGTGTACAGGTGGTTGCCGATGCACACGAGCAGTTGGAGCGGGGCCAGGGACAGGGCCGAAACAGCGCTCGCGGTCATGCCGATGGGGGTCGTTCCGGAGCGGGTGGTGATCACGCTGACGCCTGTGGCGAGCCGGCCCATCGTGGCTCGGAAGTCGACTGCGGTGTCGAGGATTTCGGTCATCGGGAACCTCCGTGGGAGTGCGAGGGGGAACGTCGTCGGGCGGCGCGGGAGTCGGACGGCTGCGGGTACCGGCCGGCGGGACGGGCCGCGTGCCGTGCGGAGCCGGGCGGCGAGGTCAGTCCACGAGCCGGGGTTCGAGGACGAAGGTGCGGCGCAGCAGGGTGTACGGCTCGTCGGTCAGGCCACGGCAGGGGCCCGTGCCGGCCTCGTACGGGTCGTAGGACTCCACCAGTGACTGCTTGACCCCGAACACCGGATCCGTGTCGAGGTACGGGTCGTCGGCGGGGAAGAGCATGGTGGTCACGCGCTGGAACCCCGGGGCGTCGATGAGGAGATGGACGTGGGCGGGACGCATCAGCGACCTGCTCGTGGCGTTCATGAGGTCGCCGACCGGGCCGTCGCCCGGGATCGGATAACTGGCGGGCCGGATGGAACGGAACGCGAAGCCGCCCGTGTCGTCGGTCCGGAACAGCGCCCGCATGGCCGGGCCGGGCCTGCCGGGCAGTTCCATGTCGTAGTGGCCGTCGGCGTCGCTGTGCCAGACGTCCACGCCCGCACCGGCCACCGGTGCGGCGTCCCGGTCCACGACCCGTCCCTCGAAGAACAGCGGGGTGCCGGGCAGGCCGCCGGAGATGTCGGCGGCGTCGGAGTGCCGCGGCCGGTCCTCGCGGAAGTAGGGGCCGAGGACGCTGTTCTGGGTGGCGGCGGCGGACCGCCGGTTGCCCAGGGCGTCGACGAGCATGGTGACGCCCAGCACGTCGGAGAGCAGGATGAACTCCTGGCGCGTCGGTGTGCAGGTCTGCCCGGTGCGCGTCAGGAAGTCCACTCCCGCGGCCCATTCCTCCTCGGTCGGCTCGGCCTCGCGGACGAAGGCGTGGAGGTGCCTCACCAGTGAGCGCAGGATCTCCGCCAGCCGGGGGTCCCCGGTGTCCCGCATGGTCGAGATCACGGCCTCGGTGATGGTGTCGCTGGTCAGGTCACGCATGACTGGCTCCTGTGGTGAGTGGGTGTGCTGCGGCGGGGCCGGTCCCGGGCGCGGCCGTCCCGCCGGACGTTCAGGGCGCCTCGCCGGCCCAGGCCCTGGTCAGGAGGGCGGTGACCGCTCCGCGTTCCACGGGGCGCGGATTCCAGTAGCCGTCCTGGACGACGAGTGCGGCCGCCCGCGCGATCCCGGACTCGGGCATGCCGAGATCCCGCAGGGCCCTGGGGGCGCCGAGCCGGCCCGCGAAGTCGAACAGGGCGGTCGCGGGGTCGTCCCCGGGCAGGGCCCGCGCGATGCGGGCCATGGCCTCGGCGGTGACCGGGGCGTTGTGGGCGACGACGTGCGGCAGGACCGCCGTATGGGTCTCGGCGTGCGGCAGCCCGAAGGTGCCGCCCAGCACATGGCACACCTTGTGGTGCAGGGCCATGCCCACCATGCCCAGGCAGGTGCCGGCCAGCCATGCGCCGTAGAGCGCGTCGGCCCGTGCCTCCGGGTCGTCCGGGCGTCGCGAGACGAGCGGGAGCGCGCGGGCCAGGGCGTCGAGCGACTCACCGGCCAGCAGGAAGGCGACCGGGTCCGCGTCCTGGGCGTAGAGGGCCTCGACGGCGTGGGCCATGGCGTTGATGCCGCTCACCGCCGATACCGCGGCCGGCAGGGAGTGCGTCAGTTCGACGTCGTACACCACGGTTCTGGGGCGTACCGCCGCGATCCGCCTCGTGGTCTTCCGGTGCCCCTCGGTCTCTCCGAGGATCGGCGTCATCTCCGAGCCGGCGTAGGTGGTGGGCAGGGCCAGGTGCGGGAGGCTGGTGCGAGCGGTGATCGCCTTGCCGAGGCCGACGGTCGAACCGCCGCCGACGGAGAGCACGGCGTCGGCCGCCACGGACCGGGCGTGTGCGACCGCCTCCTCGGTGACCTCGACGGGTGTGTGGGGCGCGGCCCCGGTGAAGACCCCGGCGGCGGCCCCGCCCAGCAGCTCCCGCAGCTGTGCGGCGCGGTCCGCCTGATCGGGCGTGGACAGCACGAGCACCCGACGGCATCCCAGCGCGTCGGCCTCCTCGGGAATACGGCCGCGCGTTCCGCTGCCGAAGACCACCTTGGTGATCTGATCCCGGTGCACGAATGTCCTCATGATGTTTTCCTCGGTCCTGCCGCGCCTTTTCTGGGTGGACGGAAGCGTCGTCACAAAATCCGGTATGCGTCAACGAAATCCATGAAAGACGGCGGGCCGACCCGCGGGAATACCGTGTTCGCGTGACCTGCCCGGCCTCGACGACCCGGGGAGCGCCTGCCATATCACCCATCTGCGGGATGGCCCGGCAGGGCGGCCGCGGTGGAGCGTGTGGGCACCATGCACACAGGAGGCGGCCGAGCCCGGCCGAATTCCGGTGCGTCGCGTTCACGCGGAATCACCCCCAGCGGTTCCGCGTCCCGCGACGCGGCCTGAATACCTGCGGACCACGCGGTCCGCGCGACCGGGCCCGGCCACGAACGAGTCGGCGCAGCCGGTCCGGCTGCCCATGACGACCAGGAGGTGGGCCCATGAGCGGGACGTCCGGCAGGGTGGCGCTGGTGACGGGCGCGAGCAGCGGGATCGGCGCGGCCACGGCGCGGCTGCTCGCGGAGCGGGGCATGCGCGTGGTGGTCAACTACCTCAGCAGCACCACGGCGGCCGAGGAGGTCGTCGCCGGCGTCGAGGCGGCCGGCGGCCGGGCCATGGCCGTACAGGCCGACGTGCGGGACGCGGCGGCCGTCGGGGACATGGTGGAGCGGGTACGGGCGGCGTGGGGCGGGGTGGACGTGCTGGTGCACAACGCGCTCATCCCCTACGCCGTCAAGTCGTTCCAGGACATGACCTGGGAGGAGCTGGGCGGCAAGCTCGACGCCGAGCTGCGCGCCGCGTTCGCGGTCACCAAGGCGGTGCTGCCCGACATGACCGGACGGGGCTGGGGGCGCCTCGTCTACATCGGTACCGGCCTCAGCCGGCGGCCCCGGGAGGGCATGATCGCGCTGGGTACGGCAAAGGCGGCGCTCGAGCAGTTCGCCCGGTACCTCGCGCAGGAGCTGGGTCCGCTGGGCATCACGGTCAACACCGTCTCGCCCGGACCGGTGGAGTCCCGTATCGCCGCCGACGTGCTCGACGAGGCGACGCGGCAGCGGCAGGTGGCCGCCACTCCCCTGGGCCGTCTGGCGCACCCGGCCGACGTCGCCCGGGCGGTCGCCTTCTACGCCGACGAGGACAACGCCTTCATGACCGGTACCACCGCCGCGGTCAACGGCGGGATGGCCATGTACTGACGCCGCTCCCCCTGTACGCCACCGCACCGCCGTCCGGACACCGCACGTCCGGCCGCCGTCACCGTCACGGGCGCGGGCCCGGACACGAGCGAGGAAGCGTCTCCATGCACACGATCGATCTTGCCTATGTCGGACGGGGCCTCCACGAGGAACTGGCCGCCTACATCGCCGACCAGGAAGACCTCTACGCCGACGAGGGCGTCCGTGTCGTCCTGCGCGACGGCTGCACCTGGGACGAGGAGCGGCTGCGCCGTGGCGCCACCATCGGGCTCGGCCGGGCCCTGCTGTCCCGGCTGACCGCCGGCACGCCCTGGGTCGGGCTCAACGTCAACACCCACCGGCCGCTGTTCTGGTTCCTCGCCCGTCCGGGACTGGCCTCGCTGGAGGACCTGGCCGGGCGGCGGCTGGCGGTGCACGCCCCGCACACCGCGCCCGGCTGTTTCACCCGGATCGTGCTGCGCCGGGCCGGTCTTGATCCGGACCGCGACGTCCAAACCGACGTGCGGGCGCCCGGCGACTACGGCATGGACCTGCGCCGCCTGCGGAACGGCGAGATCGACGCCGCGCTGGTGGGCAGCACCATGGCGCCGGAGGCGGTGGCCGCGGAGTACGGCTGGCGGGTGGCGGCCTGGATGGGCGACCACTTCCGGATCCCCACCGTGGGCCTGGCCGTCGACACCACCTACACCGACCCCGACGACCCGGCGGTCCAGGCCGTCCTGCGCGCGCACCGGCGGGCCCTGAAGGTGATCCACGACGACCCCGACACCACGGTGCGGCACATGCGGACATTCCTCGGAGGACACACCGCGGAGGAGGTCCGGGCGCATTACGACACCTTCATCGCGCCGTATTTCACCGTCGACGGCCAGGCCGACCTCGCCATCGCCGAAGCCGCGATCGTGTCGGTCGCCGCGGAACTCGGCGTGCCCGCCTCTTTCACCGCGGACGAATTCTTCCGCACCGCTCCTTAGACGCGCGGTATTCATGTCCTGATGTGCCGCCGTCGTGGCACATTCGCCCGTCCGGCTCGGCCGCCCCAGCCGCCTACCGTGGGACGACGACGCGCCGCCGGGAATTGCTGCACGGTCTCGGACGCGTCGTCCCCTGGCCGTATGCGATGAGGAAAGAAGGCGATCCACGTCGTGGAATCGCGATCCCGTGCCGGACAGCCGTCGTCGAACGGGCTGGAATTCGGTCTCAACGAATGGGTTGTCGACGAACAGTACGAGCGGTACCTGCGGGACCCCGGCTCCGTCGACCGGGCGTGGCGTGATCTCTTCGCCGCCCCGGGCCGGGCGGCGGGCACACCGGTACGGGAGGCGACGGCCACCGCGGACGGCCGGGCCGAGGAGGCGGCGGTCAAGGCCGTCCGCGTCGCGGCTCTGGTCCACGCCTACCGCGTACGCGGGCACCTGATGGCCGACACCGACCCCCTCACGGACGAGCGGGGCGCGACTCCGCCGGAGCTGGACCTCAAGGAGTTCGGGCTCGGCGAGGAGGACCTGGACCGGACGTTCGTGGTCGACGGCTTCGCCGGGCGGGCGGCCATGACGCTGCGTGACGTGCTGGAGGTGCTGCGCGCGTCCTACTGCCGGACCGTCGGCGTGCAGTACATGCACATCCAGAGTTCCGAGGAACGCCGCTGGGTCCAGCGGCGTATCGAATCCCCGCGGGAGGCTCCGGACCGTGCCGAACAGCTGCAGATCCTCTACCGGCTGGGCGCCGCGGAGGCCTTCGAGCGGTTTCTGCACACCAAGTACGTGGGACAGAAGCGGTATTCGCTGGAAGGCGGTGAATCGGCGATCGTCCTCCTGGACGCCCTGCTGCACCGCGCCATCGCCCACGGGATGAGGGAAGCCGTCATCGGCATGGCGCACCGAGGCCGGCTCAACGTGCTGGCCAACATCATCGGAAAGTCCTGCCGGGAGATCTTCCACGAGTTCGAGGACGCCGTGGATCCCCGCTCGGTCCAGGGATCCGGTGACGTGAAGTACCACCTCGGAGCCGAAGGGACGTACCGCGCGCTGTGCGGCGGGTCGGTCGGCGTCTCCGTCGTGGCGAACCCCTCGCACCTCGAGGTCGTGGGCCCGGTGGCCCAGGGCATGGTCCGCGCCAGGCAGGAGACCGACCCGGACGGCGACGGCATCTTCGCGGTCCTGCCCGTCACCGTTCACGGGGACGCCGCCTTCGCGGGTCAGGGCGTGGTCGGCGAGACGCTGAACCTGTCGCAGGTGCCCGGCTACCACACCGGCGGGACGGTGCACGTCGTCGTCAACAACCAGCTCGGCTTCACCACCACGCCGGTCCACGGCCGTTCGAGCGCCTACGCCACCGACGTGGCCCGGGCCGTCGAGGCCCCGGTCCTGCACGTGAACGGGGACGATCCCGAAGCCGTCGTCCGGGCCGCCCGGTTCGCCTTCGACTACCGTCAGGAGTTCCGCAAGGACGTCGTCGTCGACCTCATCTGCTACCGGCGCCACGGCCACAGCGAGGTCGACGACCCGTCCATCACGCAGCCGGAGATGTACGACCGGATCGACGCCCGTCCCTCGGTGCGCACGCTGTACGCCGACGCGCTGGTCCGCCGGGGGGACATCGGTGCGCGGCAGGCGGAGGACGCCCTGCGGGACTACCGGGAGCGCCTTGAGCGCGCGTTCGCGGAGACCCGCCCGTCGCCGCCGCCCGGCGGTCCGGCGCGGGACGTCGTCGCCGGGGGCGCGGAGCCCACGGTCGCGGAGCCCACGGTCGGGGAACCGGTCACGACGATCACGGAGGCGACCGCCCGGCGCGTCGTCGCGGCCCAGACCGAGCTGCCCCGCACCTTCACCGTGCACCCGCGGGTGCTGCCCCAACTGCGCAGGCGGGCCGAGACGCTGGACGCGGGAACCATCGACTGGGCCACCGCCGAGGCCCTCGCGTTCGGATCGCTGCTGCTGGACGGGGTGCCGGTGCGGCTGGCCGGGCAGGACTCCCGGCGCGGCACGTTCGGGCAGCGGCACGCCGTCCTCACCGACCGGCACACGGGTGCGGAGCACACTCCGCTGGGTTCGCTCGGCACCGGCGCCGCGGCCTTCACGCCGTACGACTCGACCCTGTCCGAACTGGCCGTCCTGGGCTTCGAGTACGGCTACTCGCTGGCCCGGCCCGAGGCGCTCGTCCTGTGGGAGGCGCAGTTCGGCGACTTCGCGGACGGCGCCCAGACCGTCGTCGACGAGTACGTCGCGTCGTCGGAGCAGAAGTGGGGGCAGCGTTCCGGGGTGGTCCTGCTGCTGCCGCACGGGCTGGAAGGCCAGGGGCCGGACCACTCCTCCGGCAGGATCGAGCGCTTCCTGCAGCTGTGCGCGCAGGGGAACATGACCGTCGCCGTGCCCACCCTGCCCGGGAACTACTTCCATCTGCTCAGACGGCAGGCTCTCGGATCGCCGCACCGCAGAAGGCCGCTGGTGGTGTTCACCCCCAAGTCGATGCTGCGGTCGAAGGCCGCCGTCTCCGCGCTACCGGACCTCACCACGGGCGGATTCCGTCCGGTGCTGCCGGACGGCACGGCGGATCCCGCGCGGGTCCGGCGGGTGCTGATCTGCTCCGGCAAGGTCTTCTACGACCTGGACGCCCACCGGCGGGCCGCCGGCTCGCGGGACACCGCGATCGTCCGGCTGGAACAGCTCTATCCGTTGCCGGAACGCGAACTCGCCGCGGAACTCGCGCGCTTCCCCGCCGACGCGGAGGTGCGGTGGGTGCAGGAGGAGGCGGCGAACCAGGGGGCCTGGCTCTCGGTGAGCGCCCCGGTACGACGGCTCGCGAGCCGTCCCGTGGGCCGCGTCAGCCGGCCTCCGGCGTCGGCCGCGGCCGTGGGCTCCGCCCGGCGGCATGCGGAGGAGCAAGCGGAGCTGGTGGCGGCGGCGTTCCGCTGACCGCGGGAGGCCCGGGCGTCGGCCGGCGCCCGCAGGGCGCGCGGACCGATGCCCGGGCTCCTCGGCGGCACGCGGGTCTCAGTGGCCGGTGCCCGTGCCGGTGGGCCGTGCGGAGGCCGCCGCGGCGGCCTCCGCGGTCACCAGGGCGGCGGCGCGGGCCGCCCGTCCGGTGAGACGCCAGGCGACCATGCGCAGGGCCGTGGGCGGCGCCGGGGGGAAGACGCCGAGCTGGCCGAGCATGGTGACGTCGTCGCGTACGGCTTCGTGGCGGACCACCTTGCCGTCCCGCAGCCCGAGCACGTGGATCTGCTCGAAGTCGATCTCCCGGCCGGTGGGCGGTATCGCCTGGTCGAGGGCGCCGTCGCGGTAGCGGACGAAGGCACCCGTGTGGCGGCCCCGCATCCGCAGCCGCACCCAGACCTCGTCGTCGCCGAGCGCGGTGGCCAGGACCGGGAAGTGCAGGCCGGTGAAGGCGGAGCGCATCCACGCGCCGGAGGCGAGGACTCCGGCCGGGCCGGGCCGTGCGCACGCCGCCGGTGCCACGGCCGCCTCCCGGTTGTGGAACTCCTCGTGGACGACCTCGGCGGCGAGCGCCGGGTCTCCTGTCTCGAGGATCCGGAAGAGTCCGTGGGCCAGTTCTGCGGGTTCCATACCCATGGCGGGGCTGCCTCTCGTCGGCCGCGTGATCACGGCGATCGGAGATTGAGGTTACATCACACCTAATGAATTCATCGCGATAGAGTGCGATCATGCAGGCCAAGCGCTCCTACGTCTCCCCGCTGCGCGAGCAGGCCGCCGCGCGGACCCGTGAACTGATCCTGGTACGGGCGACGGAGCTGTTCGCCGAACGCGGCTACGGACGGGTGACCGTGGCCGACATCGCCGCGGCAGCGGGCGTGGCGGCCAAGACCGTCTTCGCGAGCGTCGGCAGCAAGAGCGACATCCTGAACCGGATCGTCGACCAGGGCGTGGACGCGTCCGGCTACGAGCAGGCGATGGCGGCGATCCTCGCGGAGCGCACACCGGAGTCGGTGCTGCGCACGCTGGCCCAGGGCACCCGGGCCGGCAACGAGGGCCAGTTCACCGTGCACGAGGCGATCCGCAAGGCGCTGCCGGTCCACGAGGACGGCGAGGCTCTGTGGGAGCGCGCCACCGCGGACTACCGGGACGCGCTGCGGACCGCGGCCCGCCATCTGCACGCGCTGTCCCCGCCGCCCGTCCACCCCGTCGCGGAGACGGCCGATCTGCTCTGGCACTGGTTCGGACCCACCGGCTGGCACTCCCTCGTGACCGAGAGCGGCTGGACCTGGGACCGCGCCGAGGACGTCCTCCGCCGTACGGCACTCGCGGCCCTGTACGTGGACGCGGAGCCGGAGCGCTGGATTCCTCGGCCCCCCTAGGCGGGCCCGTCAGGGCCCGGCAGCCGGGACGGCGGGCACCGCCGGCAGTACCGGAGGTGGAACTCGCCCGGCGTCCCGGGCATCGACAGGCCGGGCGACGGCTTCGCGCCGCCCTGAGCGGGCCGACGCTTCGCGGAATGTGAGCAGCGGCACTCCTTCCGGGATTGCGCCGGCCGGTCTCGCACGCAAGAGTGTTCCAACCGCCCGCCCCGGCAAGCGAGATCGTCACGTCGTCGGGCACCGCGCAGCGTGGCACCGGCGAAGAGGATGCGATGCGGATGAGCCCCATGCCGTTGAGAGGACTGGCGGTGGCCTCGGCCACGGCGGTCACCGCGGTCGGAAGCGTCGTCGGTGTCGCCTCGGGCAGCAGCGCGCAGAACAACGACGCCCAGCCGGCGACCGACGCCACGCTCCTCGCGGACCTGCCCGCGGGCCAGCAGGCGCAGGTGCAGACCGCGTCGCTGACCCGGCAGGCCGACGCCGTGGCCGTGCAGGCCGACGCGAGCGCCCGGAAGGACGCCGAGCACGCGGCCCGCGCGGCGGCGGCCAGGACCGCGGAGGCCAAGAAGGCCGCGGCCGACAAGGCCGCCGAGGAACGTGCCGCGGCGGGCGATCCCACCGCCTCCTTCGCCGTGCGGAGTTCGTACACCGTGGCGCAGCTCAAGGCGATGGCCGCCCAGATCGTGGGCAGCGGCCAGTTCCAGTGCTTCAGCAACATCGTGGACCACGAGTCCACCTGGAACTACCTCGCCGTCAACCCCTCCTCCGGCGCCTACGGCCTCGTGCAGGCGCTGCCGGGCTCCAAGATGGCCACCGTCGCCGCCGACTGGCAGACCAACCCGGCCACCCAGATCAAGTGGGGCCTCAACTACATGAACTCCGCCTACGGCAGCCCCTGTCAGGCCTGGGCGTTCTGGCAGGTCCACCACGCGTACTGACGCCGGTCGCGTCAGGTGAGGTGGCGGGCGAGGAAGTCGGCCGTGGTGTCCTGTTCGAAGGCCGGGAGGTTCCCGTGGCCGCCCGGATGGGCCTGGAGGGTCTTCTCGGCCGACCCGACGGCGTCGAACAGCGCCAGGCACTGATCGCGGGGCACGCGCTCGTCGTCCCACTGCACCAGGAACCCCACCGGAACCGTGATCCGCGCCGCGTCCTCGCCCGAGGCCGTCACGCCGCCGAGACCCGGCACCGCCGCGCGGACCCGGGGTTCGGCGGCCACGAAGGGCACGCCCAGACCGCAGCCCAGCGGCACCCCCCAGTAGCCGACCGGGCCCTCGCCCCCGTGCCCGAGCCGTTGAACGGCGGAGACGACCGCACGCCGTTCCGGGACGGTCTGCCGGGCCACGAGTTCGACGACGCGTACGCGCACCTCGACGGTCGCGGGATCGGCGAAGGCCTCCGCGAGGGCGTCCTCGCGGGCCGTGTGCGGGTCGTCGGGGAGCTGGAGCAGGCGGCCCGCCCATTGATGTGGCCCCGGCGGTCGTAGCGGCGCGGGGCACCGGGGCGCGCCCACGGGCAGCCGTCGCTCCGGCCGGCCCGCCGCAGTCCTCGGCGTGGACGAAGACCGGCTCCTGCTCGTCGTACGCCCCGGGATCGGCGCCCCTCTCGGCCGCCCAGCGCCGCGACGGAGCGTAGCGGACGAGGGCGATCAGCTCGCCCCGGCTGCCGGAGCGCAGGCGGCAGCGCAGCGGCGCGCCCCCTTCGTCGTCCGGGCGGGGGCGCATCGGGTCAGCGGCGTCGTCGCGGCCGCGGAGTTCGTTCAGGGTGGCGGACGGGAGGGGTTGGGGCGGGAAGGACGAGGTCACGCGTTCGGGGTGGCGCGGGCCGGAACGGGCTTCCGGCGGGATCCGGACGTGGACCCGCGTGCCGGAGCGGCGTCCGTGAGTGTCCTGGGGCTCATGAGGTGTGCGACGGCGCACTCTTGGAAGAATTCGCGCCACCTCGCGCTCCGTTAATGCTTCAACACTCCTGGGCAGAGATTCCACGGTCAGCTCCGCAGACCACGGACCGCCCCTGCCGACCGCGACCGCGCCTCTGGCGGATCACCTCTCCCGCCGGAGACCATGGCGCCCTGCTCACACGATCGCGACCTACGACACGACGTCCCGGACGACCGGCGCCATCGCACGACCTTCGGGCCGCACGGCGTGCGGTCACCCGAACCGCTCTCCCCGCTCACGGTCCCCCGCACACGGGGCCGGGTCACCTACGAGGAGTTGCCGAAATGTCGCATGATCTGCCCGAGTTACCCTCGGACCGGCCCCCGTACGACCGCCCCACCCCCGCCTGGTCGACCGATGAGCCGGTGCTCCTCGAGATCAGGTCGCCGGACCCGCACTCCGGCGCCCACCGCACCCTGCGCCTGCTGCGGCGCGCCTACCGCTGGCAACGACGGGTGGCGACCTTCACCGCGCTCGGATACTTCGCCGCCTTCCTCACCCTGACCGTCAAGGCGCCCGCCCTGATGGCCCGGCCCGGCCCCGGCGGTCTGCCGACCGGGCTGGTGCTGGCCCTGGTCCAGATCCCCGTCACCTGGCTCGCGGTCCTCCTCTACGAGGCCGCCGCGCACCGCTTCGTGGATCCCCTGGCCCGCCGGGCCCGCCGCCAGCTGCGGGTGACCGTGGCGGACCGGGAGCAGGCGCCGTGACCGAGTTCAGCGGCTCCGCACAGTCCTGGTCCCTCGTCGCGTTCAGCACCGTCGTCGCCCTCACCCTGCTGCTGTGCGTGCTCACCGGCCCGGAGGCGGACGACCTCGCCGAGTTCTACACCGGCTACCGGTCGCTCTCGCCGATCCGCAACGGGCTCGCCGTCGCCGGCGACTACATATCCGCCGCCACCGTCCTCACCATCGGGGGGATCATCTCTCTGTGCGGCTACGACGGCATCGTCCTGGCCCTGAGTGCCCTGCTGTCCCTGTTGCTGCTGATGTTCCTGCTGGCCGAACCCCTCCACAACACCGGCCGTTACACGATGGGAGACGCGCTGGCCCAGCGCCATCCGGCGCGCTCGGTGCGCGTGACGGCCTGTCTGGTCACCCTGGCCGCGCTCGTCCCGATGATGGTCGTCCAGCTCGCCGGGGTCGGCGAACTCCTCGCCTACGTCCTCGGGTTCACCGATCCCGGCATGAAGAACGGGTGTGTGGCCGGGGCCGGTGTCCTCATGATCACGTATGCGGCGCTGGGCGGGATGCCCGGCACCGCGCTGGTCCAGATCATCAAGACCGTGGTGCTGCTCGGCTCCGGGCTGGTGGTGAGCGTCCTGATGCTGCGGCTGTTCGACTGGCAGCCCCAGGCGCTGTTCCACGCGGCGGCCGGGCGCAGCGGCGCGGGGCCCGCCTACCTGAGGTGGGGCCTGCAGTACTCCAGCAGCCCGCATCCCGCGCTGGACATGGCAAGCACCCAGTGCGCGATCGTGCTCGGCGGGGCCAGCCTGCCGCACGTCACCATGCGGATGTACACCGCGGGCACCCCGCGCCAGGTCCGCCGCGCCATGTCGTGGGCGGTCTCCTCGGTGACGCTGTTCATCCTGATGCTCACCCTGATCTGCGTCGGCGCGACCGCGCTCCTCGGCCGTGAACGCATCGCCGAGGCCGACACGCACGGCACCACCGCCTATCTGCTGGGCGCCCGCGCCGCCTTCGGAACCGCGCTGTCGCGTCCGGAGAGCCTGCTCTTCGCCACCGTCACCACGGCCGTCTTCCTGACCCTCCTCGCCTCCGTGGCCAGCATGACGCTCGCCTGCGCCAACACCCTCGCCCACGACCTGACCGCATCCGGCGCCAAACCCCCGGCTCCGGCACGGGAGTTGGCGATCGCCCGGTTCAGCGCGCTGGCCGTGGGCATCCCCACGATCCTGCTGGCCGTCCTGGCCCAGCACCGCAGCCTGCAGCCGCTGGCGACCGTCTCCTTCACCCTCGGCGCCTCGGCCATCGCGCCGGCCCTCCTCTACACGCTCTTCTGGCGCCGCTACACGCGCACCGCGCTGCTGGCCACGCTCATCGTGGGCTCGCTGAGCGTCCTGGCCCTGGCTCCCGGCACCACCCTGGTGTCGGGGACGCCGCTGTCGGCCTTCCCGGAGGCCGACTTCGCCTGGTTCCCCTACAACACGACCGCGCTCGTCTCGGTACCGGCGGGCTTCCTGGCCGGCTGGCTGACCACCGTCCTGTCCGGGCGGCGGGCCGCCTCCCGGGAGCGCGGCCGCTACGAGTCGCACGAGCACCACCTCCTCACCGGGCCGCCGCCCCGGCCCTCCTCACGCTAGGGAGGCACGTGAGGAAGGGGCGCCCCCGGCGGGGGCGCCCCTTCCCGTCATGGCCCTTCCGGACGCACTACTGGATGTTGATCTTGAAGGTGCTGGTGGTGTTCTTGATGTCCTGGGCGTTGCCGCTCATCCGCAGGTTGCGGAAGGTGGCCTCACCGACCGCCGGGCCCTGGCCGGGCTCGGGCAGTTCGTTGGCCCAGATGCCGAAGCCGGACTTGGCGTCGAACGCGTCCGCGCTCTTCTTGGAGTTGGTGATGGAGATGTCGGTGAAGATGGTGTCCTTCACCGGGAACTGCGGCTGGCCGCCGACGTAGTTGGTCTGGAACATCACGCCTCCGTAGGTGGAGTCGTCGATGTCCACGTCGTTGACCCTGATGCCCTGGAAGACCTTCGAGGCGGAGAACGCCCAGATGGCGGGGAAGACCTGGGAGCCCCAGAAGTGGCCGCCCGTACGGTCCAGGGAGACGTTCTCGATCGTCGTCGGATCGGTGCCGAAGCCGTTCATCGGGTAGCCGAAGTCCAGCGAGGAGATCGTGATGCCGGAGTAGACGAGCGTGTCGGCGACCCGGATGTTGCGGAAGGTGTTGTTGTAGCCGCCGTACACGGCGATGCCCGCGGCCCGCCAGGTGAGCGTGGACGTCAGGTTCTCGTAGAGGTTGTTCTTCTCGTCGGCGCCGCCGGCGTCGATGGCCGAGAAGAGCGCGAAGCTGTCGTCGCCGGTGGCGCGGGCGTCGTTGTTGACGACGTGGTTGTCCGTGGAGCCGTTCGTCATGTTGATGCCGTCGGCGAACGTGTCCCGGATACGGGTGTTGGAGATGGTCATGTTGTCGGTGTTGGCGCCCCAGTAGAGGCACACCATGTGCTCGGCCCAGATGTTGTCGATCGTGATGTTGGCGACGTTGGAGAAGTCGAACACCTTGCCCGGGCCGTCGATCCGGGACGTGTAGTTGCCGAAGTAGGCGAAGCCGGAGAAGGTCGACCCGTTGGCGCTGGACTCGGCGCGGAAACCGACGTCCGTGTTCTCCTGCGAGGAGGGGGCACGGAAGCGGGTGAACCACGGCCCGGCTCCGACGACCTTGACGGCCTTGCCGTAGACCTGGAACTTGCTGGAGGTCTCGTAGTCACCGGCGGGCAGGTAGACGCCGACGAGCTTGCCCGTGGTGTCCATGCGGACCTTGTCCAGGGCGTTCTGCACGTCCTGCTGCGTGAAACCGGCCGGGACCGTGTAGGCGGCCGGGTCCGGGTTCGCGGTCTGGGTGGCCTGTTCGAGGTTGACGAAGTCGATGGCGTAGGTGGAGGTGTTGGCCGCGTCCTTCTGGAGGCGGATCTTGGAACCGGCCGGCACGGTCTTGCCGAGCAGCAGGTTGGCCTCGTCGTAGATGTGGCGCGGGGCACCGGAGCCGGGCGAGTTGCCGGGCGCGGTCTCGTTGCCGTAGAGCCAGGCGTACTTCGAGGTGAGGTCGACGGCCTTGAGGAACTGGCCGTCGACGTAGACGTCGAGGGTGGTGTTGGTGCCGTCCGGGATCGAGAAGCGGGTGACCAGGGTGTTGGTCGCCGCGCGGGTGGTCCACTCGACGTACTGGCCGGTGCTGTTGAGCGTGACCGCCTTGCGGCCGCTGGCCTCGCCCGCGAGGTCGCCGATGGTCCGGTTGGGTCCGACGACCTGGGCGCCGCCGCCGACCGTGCCGTCCTCGGCCTCGTACATGTCGTACGGCATGTCCGCGCCGCGGCCGACGAACAGGGGCTGCGTGGTGGTGTTGTTGGTGCGCTTGACCGGCAGTTCGTTGGCGTCGTCGGAGATGACCGTCTTGACGGTGTACTTGCCGTTGACGGCCGTCCACGACCCGAGGGAGATCGGCGCGGTGGTCTGGCCGGACGCGATCGTGCCGCTGTAGGAGCCGCTGAGCGTCTTGACCGTGGCGCCGTTGGCGTCCTGGACGGTCAGCGTGACCCCGTGGGCGCCGGAGGCCGAGGCGACGGTTCCCTGGTTCTTGAGGGCGACGGTGAAGGCGACCGAGTCGCCCGCCGAGGCGCTGGACGGCGTCCAGGCGACCGGGGCCGCCACCAGGTCGGAGCTGGAGACCGGCTTGACGACCAGGGCGTCCGAGCGGGTGAAGACGTTGTTCGCCTCGTTCTGCTCGATGACCTTGTTCGACGGGTCCACCTCGGCGCCGACCGGGTAACTGCCCGCGTCCCGGCTGCCGATGCTCGCGGTGACCGTCGTCGACGCTCCGGCCGCGAGGGCGGGCACGTCGGCCGTGGCGGCCTTGGTGCCGCCGAGCGTGAAGTTCAGGTCGGTGGCCTTGGACGCCTTGCTGCCGCTGTTGGTGACGGTCGCCGTCAGGCTGATGGCGTCCGACTCGACCGGGGCGGAGGGCGAGTTGGTGATCCCGGTGACCTTGAGGTCCGGGTTGGCCGCCGGGGTGCCGATCACCTGCACCTCGGCCACCTGCGCGCCCGGGGCGCCGGTGTTGGAGGTGAACTTCAGCTGGATGTCGGCCGCGGCGCCGGAGACCGGGATGGTCACGGTGTTGCCGGTCGACGGGTCGAACGTGTAGTCCTTCGCCGCGGCGAGGCTGGTGAAGGCCGTGGCGTCCTGGTCGCGGCCGAGCACCTGGATGTTCTGGGTGCGGGTCGACCAGGCGGCATCCGGGTTGAGCTTGACGACGACCCGGCTGAGGTCGGCGTTGGCGCCCAGCTTGGTGGTGAGGGTGGCCGGGTAGGAGCCGCCGGCGCTCTCCCAGTAGGTGCCGACCTGGCCGTCGTTGGCGTTGGCGGCGACGTAGGTGAAGGTGTACGAGGAGGCCTCGATGGGCTTGCCCTGGGCCAGGTCGGAGCCGGCGCCGGAGCCGGGCCGGGTGACGCTGTTGCTCGCCACCGACACGTTGCCCGCCGCGTCCTTCGCCTTCACGTAGTAGGTGACCGTGGCCGACGCCGACGGGGTGTCGGTGTACGTGGTGACGTTGCCCGCGACGGACTTGACGAGCTGGTCGTTCGCGTAGACGTCGTAGCCGGTGACCTGCACGTTGTCGCTGGACGCCTGCCAGGTGAGCTTCACGTCGCTGCCGGACTGGGTGTAGGCGAGGCTGCCGGGCGCCGTGGGTGCCTGGGTGTCGCCGCTCGCTCCCTTGCGGGTGACACTGTTGCTGTTGGCGGAGACGTTGCCCGCCGCGTCCTTGGCCCGCACGAAGTAGGTGACGTCGCTGCCGGACGGCTGGGTGTCGGTGTAGGTCAGGACGTTGCCCGCGACGCTCGCCCGCAACTGCCCGTTGGCGTAGACGTCGTAGCCGGTGACGGCGGTGTCGTCGGTGGCCGCGCTCCAGGTCAGCTTGATCTGGCCGGTGGCGGGCTCGGTGTAGGCCAGGTTGGCCGGGGCGGTGGGCGCCTGGGTGTCGCCCGTCGCCGGTCCGTAGACCTCCAGCTCGGACGCCTGCCCGGCGGGCCAGCCGCTGTTGGCGGTGATCAGCGCGCGGACGTAGCGCGTGGTGGTGGTGTCGAGGGCGATGGTCGCCGACTGGTCGTCGGAGCTGTCGAAGGTGTAGGCCTTCGAGGCCGTCAGGTCGGTGAAGTTCTGGTTGTCGGTCGAGCCCTGGATCTTCAGCGTCTGGCTGCGGCTCGGCCAGCCGCTGGGCAGTCGCAGCGTCACCTGGTTGATCTTGACCGAGGAGCCGAGGTCGACCTGGAGCCACTGCGGGAAGGCGTTGTTGGTGCTCTCCCAGTAGGTGTTGCGGTTGCCGTCACCGGCGTTGGCCGCGCCGTACACGTCGGCGTGGCCGCTCTCGGTGAAGGTCTTGCCCTGGGCGAGGTTGGGGGTCGAGGCGGCGGCCGTGAGGACCTGCATCTCGGCGAGCTGGCCGGTGCCGGCCACCGAGTTGGCGCTGAAGTCGGCCCGGACGTAGCGGGCGAGGGTCCCGGGGACCGAGACCTTCACCGTGTTGCCGTTGCCGGGGCTGAAGACGTACTGCGCCGACGCCTTGAGGGTGGCGAAGCTCGTTCCGTCGGCGCTGACCTGGAGGGCCAGGGTCTGCTTGCGGGTCTGCCACGTCTCGGGCAGGCGCAGCACGACCTGCCGGACGCGTTCGGTCCGGCCCAGGTCGGTCTGGACCCACTGGGCGGACTTCTTCCCGGCCTGCCAGTAGGTGTCGGTGTCGCCGTCGGTGATGTTGGCGGCCGCGTGTGCGGCGCGGGCGCTGCCCGCCTTGGTCCTGGCGTCCGCGGCGGCGTTGGGCCCGCCGGCCGCGTGCGCGCCGACGGCGGGCAGGCCCAGAACCATGACGGCGGAGGCGATCGCGGCGGTCGCCGCGCGCCGTCTGAAGGATCTCGGCTTGTGTCGAGTCATGCGGGGGTCGCTTTCTGCGGAGGCTCGCGCACCGATGGGGCGGCGAGGGCGGCTCGTTCCTGGTGGAGTGGGGCAGAAAGGTGCGGGTGGACGCACGGAGATCGTGCGCAGGATATTGCGTTGTTTCATCGAAATATTGCAGAGAGCCGTGAGCCGGTCCACAGGCAGGACGGCACAAGTTTCACCAGAAACGCTCACACCTCGGCGGGGTGGGCAGTCAAAGGGTGGTCAGGGCGAGCATTCAGGCGTACTTCACACCGCCGGACACCCCGGTCCACCCCTCGCGTGCACGCCCCGCGCTTGCGTCACCAAACCGCAAGCGAACGCAAGCAGCGCAAGATTTTGCGTGACGTCTGTCGCCCGTCTACAGCGCGGTTGCGGGCTCCGAGCGGGCGAAGAAGGCGGCGAGCTCCTGGGGGTTCTTGGCATGGACGTCGACCCCGCGCACCCGACCGTCCGCGGCCTCATGGCGTTCGACCACGGTCAGCGGGAACGCCTCGCCGACGCACGCTGTGCACAGCTGACGGGTCGGCGCGGTCGGCGGCGACCGGTGTCGTGGACGCCCCGTGCGGCCGACCGGCCACGGCGCCGCCGTGGCTCCGCGCCGCCGCGCGCGGCTCGGGACGACAGAGACACAGCAGGTCAACTACCTTTTCCTGACGGGCGATCGCGTGTTCACCGCACGCGGCGCCCCCCGCAGAATGCCGTCTGTTCCCCCAGTGGCGGCCATCCGTCGTTCATGTGGCCGTCGCCGTGGACCGGCTTGCTGTGGAGCGAAGTTATATAGACAACTTTGCTCACCCGGGCGGCGTCGTGGCGGCGTCCGGGGCGGAGAGGACCCAACACCGTGCAACCCCTCTCACAGGTCGCCGCGGCCGGCAGCAGCATCCGCGTCGGCTCCCCGACGTCCCCGCACCGCGGCGACCGGCTGACCTTCGACTGGACGACCGACGCACCCGACCCGAAGAACTGGATCGGCGTCTACGAGGGCGACCGCCGCCCCGGCAGCGGCGGCTCCTCGCTCGTCTGGGGCTACGTCCCCGGCACCTCCGGGCAGACCACCCTCGACACCTCCGGGCTGGGCGCGGGACCGTACACCGCCTACCTGCTGGCCAAGGACGGCTACGGCGTCCTCGCCCAGACGGCGCCGTTCACCTTCGCCGGGACGGACACCGGCGACTCGGTCGAGCTGACGACGCCCGATCCGCACGAGGGCGACAAGGTCTCCTTCCACTGGACGACGTCGGCGCCCGACGCGAAGAACTGGATCGGCGTCTACGACGGCGACCGGCGGCCCGGAGTGGGTTCCTCGCTGGCCTGGCAGTACACCCCGGCCGCCTCCGGCGACGTCACCCTGGACACCTCGGGGCTCGCCGCCGGGCGGTACACCGCCTACCTGCTGGCCAAGGACGGCTACGGCGTCCTCGCCCAGACGGCGCCGTTCACCTTCGCGGTCCGCCCCGTGATCCCCCGCCCGCACGCGGCCGTGGACGCCGTGACCACCGCCGCGCAGACCGCGGGCACCTCCTTCTCGGTGTCCCTGGGCGGTCTGTGGATCCGGCCGGAGGGCAACGCGGCCGGCGCCGCGACCTTCCGCCGTACCGCCGGCGACCCGTGGCTTTCGGTGGCCGCGGACGGCACCGTCAGCGGCCGGGTGCCGGTTCGCGGGCAGCGCACGCCCGGCCGGGTGGTGGTCTCGGTGACCGACAGCGCCGTGGGCCGCGACACCGTGACGGTCCAGGTGCCGGTGCGCGCCTCCCGGGACCGGCTCCGGCTCAAGGCCGCCACGCTGAACCTGTGGGACGGCGGCAGCCATGTCGACGGCTTCCTGGAGCAGCAGGTCCGGCTGGTGCTCACCCAGGACCTGGACGTGGTGGCCCTCCAGGAGTGCGGCGCGAAGGGGGCCGCCGGCCTCGCGGCGGCGCTCGGCTGGCACGTCCACCAGGCCGGTGGTCTCGGCATCGTCAGCCGCCATCCGCTCACCGACGCCGTCGCACCGACCGACGCGCTGCCGGCCGCCGCGGCGACGCTGCACCTGCCCGGCGACCGGACCGTACGGGTCTGGGCCGCCCGGCTGGACGAGGCCGACTACGGCCCCTACGCGCTGCTGGCCGGCCGGACCGCCGCTGAGGTCGAGAACGCGGAGCGGGCCTCGGCCCGTTACGCGCAGGTCCGCGCCCTGGTGGCGGCGATGCGCACCGACCTGGCCTCCCGTACGCCCGTCGTGCTGGCGGCCGGTCTCGCCTCACCCTCGCACCTCGACTGGACGGACCGGACCGCCTCCGCCCACCACGGCGTCGGCCGGGTGCGCTGGCCGGTCACCGAGGCCCTGGAGGCGGCCGGCCTGGTCGACGCCTTCCGCGAGGCCCGCTCGAACCCGGCGAAGGACCCCGGCACCACCTGGTCCCCCGTCAGGCCGACGCACGAGGGCGGCGGTACGGAACCGCAGGACCGGATCGACCAGATCCAGTACGCCGGCAACCTGCGGGTGCTGGAGGCCCACAGCCTGGTCACCGGCTGGCCGCGGCCGGTGCCGGACACCGCCGCCAACGGCTGGCCCTCCGACCACGCGGCCGCCGTCGTCACCTTCTCCCTGTCCCGCCGCGGCTGACCCGAACGACCCGAAGGACTTCCTCCCATGACCGAGATCAGCCGCCGCACCTTCATCGGCACCACCGCCGCGACGGCCGCCGTCGCCGCCGGACTGCCCGGCACCGCGGAGGCGGCGCAGCGCGAGAAGACGCACGGCAGCATCGCCGACGTCAAGCACGTGGTGATCCTGATGCAGGAGAACCGCAGCTTCGACCACTACTTCGGCACCCTGAGCGGCGTCCGGGGCTTCGGCGACCGGCAGGCAAGCGTGCTGGCCAACGGCGACCCGGTGTTCCGTCAGCCCGACAGAAGCCGCGCGGAAGGGTACCTGCTGCCGTTCCGCATGGACACCACCAAGTACAACGCGCAGAACGCCGGGGGCCTCCCGCACGACTGGGACACCGGGCACACCGCCGTCGCCGGCGGTGCCATGGACAAGTGGGTGTCCGCCAAGGGCGAGCGGACCATGGGCTACTTCACCCGCGAGGACATCCCCTACCAGTACGCGCTGGCCGACGCGTTCACCCTGTGCGACGGCTACCACTGCTCGCTCAACGGCCCCACCGACCCCAACCGTCTCTACCTCTGGACCGGCACCGCGGGCCCCGGCGTCGACGGCACCACGGGCCCGTGGACCGACAACACCCCGGTCACCGGCAACCCGGTGGCGGACTGGACGACGTACGCCGAACGCCTGGAGCAGGCCGGTGTGAGCTGGCGGGTCTACCACAACCCCGATGGCTCCGACGACCGGTACGGCGACTACGACGACAACGCGCTGTCGTACTTCAAGCAGTTCCACGCGTTCCCCGAGGACGACCCCCGGTACGTCAACGCCATGACGAAGTTCGACCTCACGGCGTTCGACCGGCACTGCAAGGACGGCACCCTGCCGACCGTCTCCTGGCTGGTGGCGCCGTACCTGTTCTGCGAGCACCCGGCGGCCAGCCCCGACTACGGCGCGCACTGGGTGGACACCGCGCTCCAGTCGCTGTTCGCCAACCCCGAGGTGTGGAAGCACACCGTGTTCCTGCTCATGTACGACGAGAACGACGGGTACTTCGACCACGTCATCCCGCCGTCGCCGGAACCGGGCACCAAGGACGAGTTCGCGAACGGCAAGCCGATCGGGCTGGGCAGCCGGGTGCCGCTGTGGGCGGTGTCGCCGTGGTCGCGCGGCGGCTGGGTCGACTCGCAGGTCTTCGACCACACGTCGGTGCTGCGGTTCCTGGAACGGGTCACCGGGGTGCGGGAGCCCAACATCTCCGAGTGGCGGCGCACCGTCTGCGGCGACCTCACCAGCTGCTTCGACTTCACCCGGCCCGACTACAGCATCCCGCGGCTGCCGGACACGGTCGCGCTGATGGCGAAGGCCGACGCGGGCAGCGCGCTGCCGGCGGTGAAGATACCCGACCAGCAGTCCATGCCGGTGCAGGAGCCGGGGCGGCGCCCGCACCGCCCGCTGCCCTACCGTCCGTGGGCCGACGTCACCGTCGACCGCGCCACCGGCAAGGTCACCTGCTCGCTCGTCAACGACGGCACCGTCGGCTACCACTTCACCGTGCTGCCGAACGCCGAACCGCCCTTCACCGGAGTGCCGTTCACCGTCCCGGCGGGCTCCTCGCGCAGCTACGTGTGGGACGCGTCGGCGACCGACGGACGGTACGACTTCTCGGTGCACGGCGCGGACGGGTTCGTCCGCCGCTTCGCCGGGACGGTCGTGCGCGACGGCCAGGACGACGTGGCGGTGCCGTCGGTCACCGCGACGCTGACGCACGCGGCGCACGCCGACGACGCCAGGATCGAGGTGGAGCTGCGCAACGCCGGCGGCACCGACGCGGCCTTCACGGTCACCCCGAACGACTTCGCCGGGACGGAGCGGACCGTGTGGGTCAAGGCGGGCGGCCACTCCCGGCTGACCTGGCGCACCGACGAGGGCCGGTACGACTTCACGGTGACGGCGGCGACCGGGACGCGGTTCGCGCAGCGGTACGCGGGAACCGTGCACGCGGTCTGACACGTACGGGAAGGGGCCGGACCGGGACCGCGGAGTCCTGGTCCGGCCCCTTCCCGCGCGCGGGTCAGGTCCCGTTCGCGGCGGGCGGGGTCGGCGGTGGTCCGCCGGGCGGGTGGAGCGTGCTGATGCCGGTGAGGACGAAGTCGATCCCGGCGAGGAACTGCTCGCGGTCGTCGTGGTCGCGCATCTGGTCGGCGACGGCCCGGGTGAACGGGTAGTCGTCCGGGTCCAGGTCCTTCCACGCCGCGGAGACGGCGCCGAGGAACTCCGCGCGTCCGGGGGCGGTGCCGGGCGCGCCGGCGTTGGCGGCGTTGGTGGCGTTGGCGGCGTTCTGGCCGGCGGCGCCCAGGATGTAGTGCAGCAGCGCCGAGGTCGCCGTGAACCAGCCGCTCTCGGGCACGCCGAGCGCGCGGACCCCGCGGCCGAGGCTCTCGAAGATCCGTGCCGTCACCGTCCCCCACGGATTGCGGGCGAGCTGCAGGGCGAGCTGGGTGGCCAGCCAGGGATGTTCCTCGATGGCGCCGGACAGGCCGAGCGCCACGGCGCGGACGCCGTCACGCGGTGAGTCCTCGGGCGGGGCGGCGGCCAGGGCCGCGGTGACAACACCCTCGGTGGCGGCGGCCAGCAGCTCGTCCTTGTTCGCGACATGCCAGTAGACCGCTCCGGGGCCGGTGGCGAGCCGCTCGGTGAGCGCCCGGAAGGTCAGCCCGCTCTCACCGGCCGCGTCGAGCAGTTCGACGGCGGCCTCGACGATCCGCTCCCGCGAGAGCGCCTCTGTGCGCCGCTGTGACCGGCGCGTCCGCGTTGCCATGCCGCCATCTTGACACATCTGGAGCGACGTTCCAGCATGGAGCGTCGTTCCAGCTTGGAACGACGTACCAGAGATATGACCTGTCAGAGACGAAGGAGCGCGCCATGCGCACGCACGTCACGATCATCGGCGCCGGACTCGGCGGCCTCACGCTCGCCCGGGTCCTGCACGTGCACGGAATCCCGGTCACCGTCCACGAGGCGGAGGCATCCCCGGCGGCACGGGCCCAGGGCGGCATGCTCGACATCCACGAGCACAACGGCCAGGCCGCCCTGGCCGCGGCGGGCCTGACCGAGGAGTTCCGGGGCCTCGTCCTGCCGGGCCGCCAGGCGAGCCGGGCTCTCGCACCGGACGGCACGGTGCTGTACGAGGAGGCCGACGACGGCACCGGCGGCCGGCCCGAGGTGCTGCGCGGGGAGCTGCGGCGCATCCTGCTCGACTCGCTCCCGGCCGGCACCGTCCGCTGGGGCCAGAAGGCGGACCGGGTCCACGGCCTCGGCGACGGCCGCCACGTGGTGACCTTCGCCGACGGCGACTCCGTGACCACGAGCCTGCTGGTGGGCGCGGACGGCGCGTGGTCCAGGGTCCGGCCGCTGCTGTCCGACGCGGTGCCCGAGTACACCGGCATATCCTTCGTCGAGACCTATCTCCCGGACGCCGGGACCCGGCACCCGGCCGCCGCCAAGGCGGTCGGCGACGGCGCGATGTTCGCGCTCGCGCCGGGCAAGGGAATCCAGGCCCACCGGGAGACCGGCGGGACCCTCCACACCTACGTGGCGCTGCGCAGGACCCTGGACTGGTTCGCCGGCGTCGGCTTCGCCGACGCGGCGGCGGCCGAGCGGATCGCCGCGGAGTTCGACGGCTGGGCACCGGAACTCACCGCGCTGATCACCGAGGGCGAGACCGCGCCCGTGTTCCGCCCCCTCCACACCCTGCCCGGCGACCACCGCTGGGACCGGGTGCCGGGAGTCACACTGCTCGGCGACGCCGCCCATCTCATGATCCCCAACGGCGAGGGCGCCAACCTGGCCATGTACGACGGTGCCGAACTCGGCAAGGCCCTGGCCGCGCACCCCGAGGACACCGAGGCCGCGCTCACGGCGTTCGAGGGGGCCATGTTCGCCCGCAGCGCCGCGGAGGCCGCGGACGCCGTCCACCTCCACGAACTGATGTACGGCGAGGACACCCCGCACGGCCTGATCGCCCTGTTGGCCGGCGCCGGACCGGCGGCGTGAGGCGCGTACCGCAGAGCCTTCGAGGCCCCGGGGAACGGCGTCCCCGAGTGGCGGCAGAGGCCCGGTGGGACCACGCTGGATGCCGGACAGCCCGGCCGTACCGCGCCTACCGGGTCGCAGAGCACCGGGCGAACGGTGTTTGCCCGGCACGCGCGGGGTCACCCGCTCTGCAGGAGCACGAAGACTCCGGAAGCGAAGGACGCGAGCACATCCGTACGGCCTCCCCCCGTGGCGCGACCACGGGTGCGAGGGCCGGTCCCGGGACACCACGGGGACCGGCGCTCGACCGGTTCGTGCGGAGAAAGGCAGAGTCATGACGGAGATACCACCCCCCACCACCACCGACTCCGGTGCCCCCGTCGAAAGTGACGAGCACTCGCTGACCGTGGGACCCGGGGGGCCGGTCCTGCTGCAGGACGCCTACCTGATCGAGCAGATGGCGCAGTTCAACCGTGAGCGCATCCCCGAGCGCCAGCCGCATGCCAAGGGGAGCGGCGCCTTCGGCCACTTCGAGGTGACCGAGGACGTCAGTGCCTACACCATGGCCGGCCTCTTCCAGCCCGGCACCCGTACCGACCTGGTCATACGCTTCTCGACGGTCGCCGGTGAGCGGGGCAGCCCGGACACCTGGCGGGACCCTCGCGGCTTCGCGGTGAAGTTCTACACCAGCGAGGGCAACTACGACATGGTGGGCAACAACACGCCGGTGTTCTTCATCAAGGACCCGATGAAGTTCCAGCACTTCATCCGGTCCCAGAAGCGCCGCGCGGACAGCAACCTGCGCGACCACGACATGCAGTGGGACTTCTGGACGCTCTCGCCGGAGTCCGCGCACCAGGTCACCTGGCTGATGGGCGACCGGGGCATCCCGCGGAGCTGGCGCCACATGAACGGCTACACCTCCCACACGTACATGTGGATCAACGCCCAGGGCGAGCGGTTCTGGGTGAAGTACCACTTCAAGACCGACCAGGGGATCGAGTTCTTCACCCAGCACGAGGCCGACCAGATGGCGGCGGTGGACACGGACTACCACACGCGTGATCTGTTCGAGCACATCCGGGACGGCGACTTCCCGAGCTGGACGCTGTACGTGCAGCTCATGCCGTACGCGGACGCCGCGGGCTACCGGTTCAACCCGTTCGACCTCACCAAGGTGTGGCCGCACAGCGACTATCCGCTGATCCCGGTCGGCACAATGACCCTGGACCGCAACCCCACCGACAACCACGCCGAGATCGAGCAGGCGGCCTTCCAGCCGAACAACTTCGTCCCCGGCATCGGCCCCAGCCCGGACCGGATGCTGCTGGCGCGGCTGTTCTCCTACGCGGACGCCCACCGGCACCGGGTCGGCGCCAACTACCAGCAGCTTCCGGTGAACGCGCCCGTCGTCGACGTCCACACGTACTCCAAGGACGGGGCGATGGCCTACCGGAAGACCTCCGACCCGGTGTACGCCCCGAACTCCAAGGGCGGCCCCAAGGCCGACCCCGCCCGGTTCGGGCCGCCGCCCACCTGGACGGCCGACGGCGAGATCACCCGCTCCGCCTACGTCTCCCACGCCGAGGACGACGACTGGGGGCAGGCCGGAACGATGGTGCGGGAGGTGCTGGACGACGCCGCGCGCGACCGCCTGGTCGACAACGTCGTCGGACACCTGCTCAACGGCGTGACCGAACCCGTGCTGGAGCGCGCGTTCGCGTACTGGTCGAACATCGACGAGACCATCGGCAAGCGCATCGCCGACGGGGTCCGGGCCAAGGCGGACGAGAAGGATCCGAAGGCCGCCGAACAGGGCAACCCCGCCCGGAGCTCCATGCAGGACAAGGCCTGACCGCTTCCGGGGAGCCGGACGCCCCCAGGGAGCACCGACCGTGGCCCGGGCCGCGCCGCCCCCCCGGCCCCGGGCCCCGGCGGGGGCCCCCCCCCCCCCCCCACAGAAACGCCCACGACACCCCCGCC